>JAEEKC010000390.1 GCA_016282215.1 Lachnospiraceae bacterium | reverse complement strand
TTCTTTACCGCTGTCTGCCGTTTCGGCTGCGCTCTCTTTGCATCAGCCAGGCAGTCTGCATATTCATCGAACAGTTTTTTTGCATTCCCGCTTTTGGCCATCTCCACGATCGCCTCTCTGGAATTGGAATCGATCAGCAGGCGGAAAGCCTTGGACTCCTTAATGCTGTGAATATTCTCCGCTGCATTCTCTCCCTTGATCACTTTCCCCAGTGCTTTATCTTTTTTCAGTTTGGGAATGTTCTTCGCAACGCCTGCCAAAAACAGGATCTCCGCCACGCTCTGCTCAAAAACAACTCCCTGCGTGACATCAACTGTGCTGATAACATTCTGTTTGTCCCGCAGTTTTTCAAAGATCAGTTCTTCCGGTTTGCTCAGGCGCTTTTCCAGATTTTCCTCCTGCCTGAACATATCAGCGGCTGATAATTCAAAACTCTGTATCGTCAGTTCATAATTCTTTTTGATCCAGGCCTCTTCCTGTTTGCATTTCTCAAGCACACGGGTGGCGATTCCCTGCCGCTTCTTTTGTGTTCTGCTGATGCTGCCTTCTTCTTTTCTGGTGTCTTCCACGTGATCAAGATAAGCCTGCGCAGCCTCGGCAAGGTTTTTATACCCTGTCAAAATAGTCTGATACTGTTTTTTCAACAGATGGGAGTTTTTCCCATATCCGGCGGTTATTTTCTCAAGTTCCTCTACCTGGTTGTTCAGATCGATATAAAACTGCGTCGCCCCGTGGAGTTTGCTGTTGCCACTTAGAATCTCTGTCTTCATGATCTGCACGCTCGATTTGATCAGATTGATCATTTGTGCATCGTCAAGGGGTTTTTCCTTACCGATCGTGGGTGTTTTCAGCTGTGTCAGAGAATCGGCAAATGCCTCGCCAAGGCCTGCGGTACGCTCTTTCCAAAACGCTTCATATTCATAATCTTTTGAAAAGGCATCCACCTTCCTGCCTTCGGTAAAGGTGATCTTTTCCGGCGGTTTTGCAGTCCCGTTTTCGATCCATTGGACGGAAACTTTGAGATCCTCATCAAATGTTTCCCTGATCCGCTCAAAATAATTATTATCTCCGAAATCGCTCAGTTTTTTATTCTTCCACTCCTCGTCCTTAACAACACGTATGATCCCTTTTTGAATCCTGTCTTTGATCGTCAGCACACGGTCAATATAGGCATTGATCTCTTTTTCATCCAGTCCCTGCCCGGACGCTGATTCGCGAAGCGCTGTCTCGCTGACCGCTTCGAGCCGTTTCGCCATCCGTTCCGAGATCACTTTCACATTTTTCAGCGGAATGTTGTTACTATGCCAGTCCCCTTCTTTGAGTTTCAGTGTACCGAAGGAAATATCATTATCAATCCCGTACACTGCCGTACACTTTTTCCCGTCTTCGGAAAAAGCAAACATCATATTTTGGTGGTGCCTGTCCACATTCTGGCAGATATAATCCATGATCTGCAGATCCGCGATATCCCGAAGGGCCATAGATCCGTCAAATACCCCGGCCCCGAGTTTTGCGGCAGGGTGACCGGGAAGAATGTCCTGATAGGAGACGCCCGGCACCTCCTCCATAAAGGTCCCCTCGATCAGTTTATCCCCAACAAGGATCTGCGCTTTTTTCGACTGTGCGATCACATTCGAAACACCGAAAAGATCCGCGACCTTGGACATGGCTACGTTTCTTTTATCAATGGAACTGCCGTCTGCAGCCTTCATTCGTTGATAGGATATTTTGATCGAATTATCCGCCTCGTCCAGCTTATTCAGATATTCGATATAAAAGTCCTTAAACTCCTCATCCTGTTCGAATTTCCGGGCGGTCTCTTCGTCAAACCCCAACTTTGTCAGTTCATATTCTCCCACCCGGCGCGGTTTCAGAAAAGCCCCTGCTTTTCGGATGCCGGTTCTGTATGCGCAGACCCTCTCAACCACATCGATCCATTCCGGATGCTTCCCGCTTTCTTTGAGCTGTTCAATTGTCTGATCCATAACCTGCCTGTACAGATCGGCATGATCTATGGTAGATCCTTTTGTGAAAAATCCGTTTTTCAGATTCCCCTTTTCATCCCTGTAGGATACCGTATAACGTTCGCTTGCCTGTCCGACCGCTTTGATCTTGGTCCCTTTCGGAAAAACAATGCGGATCATATCCGGTTCCTTTGCACCGGTTCTGTCCTTTTCCGAAAAACTGCTCTTCTCCAAGGGCTGACCGGTTGCTTCTAAGTGCTTTGCGACTGCCTGATCCAGTGTCAGGCCGATCAGATCCTTTTCCTTTCCCTTCGCAAAGATCTCTTTGTCCCGGTTTAGCATTTCCAAAAGAGCGGCAGCCGCTGTTTTTGCTTCCTGAGAATGAACCGCTTCTTTTGCTTCCTGAGAATGAACCACCTCGTTTTCTTCCGGGGAAAGATCCTCTGCAGCGGTGCCGATCACCTTCCTGCACTCATGGATCGCCTTGTCGTAAGCATTCTGAAAAGCCTGAATCGTGACTTCGTCCATAACCGGAAGTTTTCCGTCTTCATCCCTGACATAAAAATCGTCCGCCATAAAACCCACGGCACTGACAGACTGCATCAGGCCCTCGTATCTGTCTGGATCCTTTTGTTTCAGGGCATCCTGGCTCATCGCGTTGATCAGGGGAAGAGAATTCTTCTGAAGTTCAGTCAGATAGTATTCATGTATGGCAGTGTTATCACTGTTTTTTTTCGGCACGCTCTACTCCTCTTGTTACTATTCACAGCCTTAGTCCTTACTTCGCCTTTGCGGCCTGATTCTTCATTTCCTTTTTCTCCTGCTTCGCCGCGCGGTCCATTACATCATCGGTCAAAAAGGCCATTCTTTCCACTGCTCCGAGACGGGCTTTTCCTCTCTTGGTCAGGGGTGAAAAGATCTTCCCCTGTCTTTCTTTATAATACTCAAGCGTCGCCTTGTTCAGAGCTTCCATTTTTTCAACGGAGATCTTATTACCCTGCGTGGCTGTTACGGCATCCAAAGCAGTCGTCAGTTTTTTCATCAGGTCGGAAGGATCCTTGCCTTCATTGAACTTCTTGATATTGGCATAGGTTTCTTTGATAAAATCGATCTCCTTAGCCGTCAGTTCAACGGTATGCTCAGCGGCATATTTCTGATGGGCCTGTGACCTGGTCTGATCCTTTTTATATTCCGATTCGCGTTTTTCCTGCCGGCTGATCTTTTTATTGACTTCCCTGTTGACTTCGCGCTGATAGGACGATACGACCTCAGTTTCCTTGACTCTCTTTGAGAGCACCTTCTGAAACAACGGATCGGCGATCACCTGATCGCGAAGCTCCACGAGACTTTTATTCATCTTGTCAATGCGATAATCACCCTGCTCGTTCTTAAACCCTTCCGTCTCAAAGAAGGTCAGATCCGCTGCCTTTGTCAAAAGCGCATTGGCAACAACCAGATTTGCCGCCTTTAAAAAATCCTTCTGCTCAAGCGCCCGGTCCCTGCCGTCACGCTCGGCGCTGTCGAGCATAGCCTGTGCCTGGGCTTTTAAGTTTTCCTTTGTGCTCAGGTTCCCGTCATTTTTCTCCACAACGGCAAATCCGTTGTTATCGCCGGCAACATTGCCTCTGACATCAGGATGGAAAAATGCAAGGCTTTCCGGAACAGGGCCGTTTTCACGGGCAATTGAGAGCTCCTGCCTGTAGTTTTCCCTGGCTTCATCGAGTGTCTTTCGATATGCTTCCCAGGAATTAACCATTCTGTCCGGCTCGAAACGCTCCGCATCTTTTTTGGCGATCTCGGAAAGCACGAAAGCCCTGAAATCCGGATCCTGCTGTAATTCTTCTATCGCTCCCTTTCGGATACGGTCCTCCTCTAACAATGAACCCATATCCAAAATAGCGGCATCCTTCTTCGATTTGAGCGGGAAAATTTGGGAAGCCACGATTTGCGCCGCAGCCTTATATTGCGCTTCTTTTTCCTCCTCCTGATTTGCAAAGGGATTCTTCATCTGCGGACCGTTTGCGGCACGGTTCGGAACCGCCAGCCCCAAAGTAGCCTGTGCTTTTTTTATTGTTTCTTTTGCGTTTTCTTGTTCCTGCCGCAAATAGCTCTTTGTTAACGATTCCCGGTGGCTTCTCAGAAAAGGTCTTTTCAGCAGTTTTTCCGTTTTTTCGGCAGCCTCTTTCAGCTCATTCTCTGTTGGTACCTTCGCATTTTCATCTTTCTGACGGCGCATCGTGGCCAGTTCTTTTCCGAAAAGCGCCTTGGTAAGTGTATCCTTTTCTCTCTGGATCTCATTGGAGTCAAAATCCTTCACGAAGGTATCAAACATCTTATTCTTCTTTGGATCTTCAGAAAGCGCTTTTTCAAATGCTGCAAATTCGTCATCAGACATACCCTGTCCCAGGTAGTGCTTCAGCAGCGTACCTTTGATCTCATAAGACTCCTTCAGATGATCGGTACTATAAGCGTTAAGAATCGTCATGATCACGGAATCGATGTTGAGCATTTTTCCGTTCAGATCTGACTTCTGCCAGACGCCCTGCAATGACGATGAATGCTTATAGTGCTCAGGCACATCCACCACGGTATTATAATGATTAAGCTCAGCAAGTTCCCTGCCAAAGACCTGATTAACAAGCGTTTCTTTCTCCTGTTTGATCGCATCGAACTTCTTCTCCTTTGCGATCGTATCAAGTTTTTCCTTTTTTGACGGATCGTCTGTCAGTGCCTTCTCAAATGCGGCAAATTCCTCTGCGGTCATTTCCTCGCCGAGGTAGTATTTTACCAGATTGCTCTTATACTGCAAGAGCTCTTCCTTCTTTTCCTGATTCTTCGCATAATCAGACGCAAGGATCAGAGAATCAACCTGGACGATCTTATCTTCCAAAGACAGGTTATTCCAGGTATTGATATCCTCCTGTTTATTCTGTAAATCTGTCGGTACTCCCACAAGATCATTGATGTTTTCGAATTTCGGCATGCCGTTTTCCTCCTAAATTTATCATCAATTTATCGGTTATGTATTTCTATACCGGACCTTACACTAACAATTTATCATCAGTTTATCGGCTCTGTATTTCCATACAGATTTTGTCATCTGTCATAAACACCCTGTTTTACGGCATTTGGTTGCAAAAACTGTCTTTATTGTACCACGACTGAGCCTTCTTGGGTAGTGAAAAGAGATGAATACTTGTTGTGAATTCGACCGCAAAATGCTATGATGAATGCATGTTTAAACGATCAGAATATTTGTATAAAAGAATAAAGCCGGCCCGCCTTTTTCTGGCACTTTCCTGCGCTTTGCTCCTGTCCGGATGCACCGGAAAAAACGCAGCGCCGGATGCCGGCAGCACAGACGCTCCGAATGAGAATTCCGCATTTTCCGCAGATGTAGATCCCGGGAAAGCCTCAAAGCAGTCAGATCCATCCGAAGGATCACCCGTTTCAGAAACAGAAACCACAACCGGCAGTGCAGGGGACGGCAATGCAAACAGCACAGAAAACAACGGCCCGGACAGCGACGATTTTCCGGATGAAAACAACGATCAGGATATCGAGTTTGCAAACGAGGATGGCGGTGATGACAGCAGCGCGTCTGAATCAAAGACAGATGATAAAGCAACCGTCTATTCCACGGAAAACGGATTTGTTTCCGGCGTAGTGACTGAACCAGACGATGATACGGAAATCCTGCAGATGATCGCATCCATGACAGACGAACAAAAAGCGGCGCAGCTTTTTATCATTACGCCGGAGGCTCTTACCGGCGTCGATAACGTCACGCAGACCGGTGATATGACCAAGGCGGCCCTGATAAAATACCCGGTAGGCGGACTGATCTATTTTGCCGCTAATTTAGAAACCCCGGAGCAGACCAAAGATATGCTTACCGGCGCCCAGTCCTATATGATCGAGCAGACTCATCTTCCGCTTTTTCTCTGCGTTGATGAAGAAGGTGGACGCGTGGCAAGGGTGGCGGAAAATCCGGCTTTCGGCGTAACCAACCCCGGACCTGCCATCGACCTTGGGACACCGCAAAACGCCCTGACTGCAGGGGATACCATCGGAAGCTATTTGTACGACCTTGGTTTTAATACGGACTTTGCGCCGGATACGGATGTCCTGACCAATCCATCCAATGAAGTCATCGGCAACCGCTCCTTCGGAAATGACGGAGAAACCGTGGCAAATCTTGCCTCCATGTTTGCGGATGGCCTTCATCAGCATCGGATCCTGACCTGCTATAAACATTTCCCGGGCCATGGCGATACCACGGCAGATTCCCATACAGGGACTGCGGTTCCCGGAAAAGTGCTGGCCCAGCTTTGGGAAAATGAACTCGTGCCTTATTTCCGGGATTATCACGGAAATGCCGATTTTATCATGGTGGGCCATATCAGCCTGCCGAATGTCCTCGCCGATAATACGCCGGCCACCCTTTCGGAAACCATCGTGG
>JAEEKC010000389.1 GCA_016282215.1 Lachnospiraceae bacterium | reverse complement strand
TTCGGTGTCAAGTGTGGGACGGTTCTCTGTGACAACCCGTTTTTCAGGGTTGTCAGAGAGAACCGTCCCCATTGACACCAAGAGAACCGTCCCCAATGACACCCTATGACACCCATTGACACCTTACCACGGAAAAGGTCCGTCGGGAATGCCGATGCCAAGTTCCTGCTCTGATTTTTCCAGGATCCCGGCCAATTTGAACAGGTCCGCTTTGTTCTTCTCTTTCACGCTGTCTCCGAGTTCCTTGTACAGTTTCTTTGCCAGTTCGATCTCTGCGGTGCCAATCTTATCAGAGCCGCGAAGTTTTTCTGCGCAGACATAGACTACAAAGGCTAACCGGAGGTTGTCGGTGAAGGACTCTTCCGCACGCTCGATCACCTTCTCCAGTTCGTGGGATGTATCAGCTAAAGGCTCCTTGTAACGGATCTTGATGGCACCGGGTTCCTGCGAGCCGGTTGTGACCAGTTTGCTGTATTTCAATCCGCTGTCTGCCGGCGCATCGTCTGTCTTCATCGTCAATTCATACAACGCAACGCCGTAGCCGCCGGATCCGAAGGGTTCGGAGATCACTTTGTCATTCACAAAATCCTCTCTGGCAAGGGCTCTGTTTTCAAAGCCCAGCAGTCTGTAAGACTGAACAATTTCGGGGTTGAACTCCACCTGCGCCTTGACATCTTTTGCAATGATGTTGACCAGGGATGCATACTCTTCGTCTATGCTCTTCTTTACATCCGCCAGATTGTTCACGGTGCGGTAAACACCGTTTCCGTGTTTGCAAAGGACCTCAAGCTTATCGTCCTTATAATTGCCTAATCCGGTTCCGATCACGCTGAGAAACAGGTTGTCCTTTTTCTTTTTTTCGATCAGTTCTTCCAGGCCACCCTTATCAGTAATACCGAAGTTCAGGTCACCGTCCGTGATCAGGATCACCTGATTGTTGCCGCCTTCGATATAATTCTTCTTGCCGATCTTGTAGGCCTTTTCAATGCCCTTCGATCCGTTTGTGCATCCCGTGATCTCGATGGAAAGCAGTTTTTCCAGGGCATGGATACGGTCCTGCTCTCCATTGATGGTAACTGCTTCCAGCTCCACCTGATCTTCGTCACTGTATGTCACAAGGCTGAGCTTATCTCCGTTCCCCAGCTTGCTGATGATGGTTGCGATCATAGCCTGCGTCTGCTGAGTGTTTGAGCTCATGCTGCCGGATACATCGAGAAGGATCAGGATATTCTGACGGTCGCGGACTTCCTTTCGTCCCTGCACATTGATGTATAGATATTTCCTGTCACGGCCTGCATCCATCAGTTCATAGGCAATGTTGAACATGTCTCCTGACGGCGCCTGCGGGATCTTACTTTCATATCTGAAATAGTTCAGCATCTCTTCGATCCTGACCATGCTCTTATCGATCCTGCGGCCGTTTCTGAGCTGGTTTAAGATCACCCCTGCCGATGCCGTATTCGTTGTCATGCGGAAAGTGGATGTAGGCTCTGCCGCTGCCGTGCGGGCATCTTTCTCCTCGATGGTCTCATATTCATCAGTCGCAAATTCCTCATCCTCAAAATCCATGCCGCTATCACAGAGCATATCCTCAGCGAGGCAGGCGGCACCTTCCGTGGGCATTGCCGCCATGGCCATTGCAGGCATGGGCATCGCTTCCATCGGTACTCTCGAAGCACAGACTCCGGATCCTTTCATAAGGCCTCCAGCTCCGAAAGCAGGCGCCGAAAGGCTCATGGCACGTCCCGTCATAAAACCGCGACCCGGGCCGCCCCGGCGTGACAATCGCTTTCTCTCTTCCCTGACATGCTTTGGAAGATATTCCTCTCCTTTGCAAAGCGCCTCGTAAAGATCATCCATCTTAAGATCCTGATACCGGTACTTTCCGTAAGTGAACAGCGTCAGTACCGCGGCCGTTTTCTGATCGTAGCCCAGTCCCAGATAGTAGTTGTAAAAGTCCTCTTTTCCTTTTTCCCTGATCATCTCTTCCATCTTCATCATGATACTCTCTCCTTTCTGAATCTGACCTTCTGAATGCAGTCTTCTGAATTAAGTTTTTGAATTTAGTTTTCTGTTCTTGTCTTTTGAATAATGTTTTTCATTTTTCCTGCATTCAGCTTCCTGCGTTTCGTTTAGTGTTTCCATCAACTGTTGTTCTTTCTGATGTCATTTTAGCAAATAAAAAAGAAAAAAGGGTCGCCTCGAAAGCGACCCCTTATGCTGCACGGTAATCAGTCAGTTTGTTTTCTCAATCAGAAACATCCTCATTCCCATCGTCCATATCAAGCTGCAAAATGCGGTCAGCCTCTTCAACAAACGGCAGATCATCGATCTTGGCCATTTTCTTCTGAATCTGGCCTGTGCGGTATTTCAGGTCATCCGTCGACTTCGCTGCCAGCTCGATCCGTTTCTGCGTCATATCGATCAGCTCATCCAGTTTGGAATACTGTGCCTTGACTGCCTGCAGGATCTTGCGCACTTCGTTGGTCTTCTTATTCAGCGCAAGGTTTGCAAAGCCAAGCCGCAGTGAATTCAAAAGCGCCGTGATCGTCATCGGTCCGGAGATAATGACATGATACTGATTCTGGCAAAACTCCGCCAGTCCGTTGATCCTCAGTACCTCAGCATACATAGCCTCCGTGGGAAGGAACAGGATGGCAAAATCCGTCGTTTTCGGCGGAACGATATATTTGTCGCGGATCTTCCTGGCTTCTTCCTTGATGCGGAAATCCAGATCACTGATCGCCTTGGTCAGCCTTGCCTGGTCTCCGCTGTTTGCCGCATCCACAACACCGAGATACCGATCTGTCGGGAACTTGGAATCGATGGGCAGATAGAGAAACTCTTTTTCATCATCCTTCGAAGGGATTTTGATCGCAAACTCAACCGCATCGTCAGAGCGCTGGGACAGTTTGACATTCTTTTCGTACTGCCCTTCCTGCATCGTATCCTTCAGGATATTTTCCAGCTGCAGTTCTCCCCATGTTCCTCTCGTCTTGACATTGGACAGAGTTTTGTTCAGTGTCTGAATACCATCGGACATACTGCTGAGTTCACCCAGGCTTTTATACAGCTGCGTCAGCTGTCCCGTCACCTTGTCAAAGCTTTCATCCAGCCTTTGATTTAAGGACACATCCAGTTTTTTGTTGACATCCTTCTGAATCGTATCCAGACGCCTCTCCGTAGAATCCTGTATCTGCGCAAGGCCTTTTTGCAAGTGCTCAACAACCACCTGATTTGACTTGACGTTATTATCGGATATCTCCCGGAAACCGTCAAAAACCGTCTTCCCGATCTCCTGCTGGAACTGATGGATATTATCGGAGACGCGGCCAAGCTGCTTATCCATGGCGCCGATCTCACCGGAAAGCCTTCCGTAGTTTTCTTTTGTCTGCTTGCCAAGGTCCGATATCAATTTTTGCGAATGATTGCCCGATGAACGGATGAGCAAAATGATCTGAAGTATGATGATGATAATGATTCCCGCTACGATAATGTATTCCATATATTTCCTCTTGCAAATTGTTGAATGTTAATGAATCTGTATTTTCATACCGGCTTTTCGCCGTCATATATCATTCGTTTTTCCACTCTGTATTATTCACTTCGCTTTGTGTAAGAAAATGCACTGCTGCCTCTTTCGTGAGCGGATCCCGCACAGAATAGTCAAAAAGGATATAATGCATCCCAGCCTCATCCGGATCCGCTTCCGATACAGATTTCTTCCGCCTTCGCAATAATGCCGCCTCATCCCAGACCGGATAATACATCGGTTCTAAATGCGTCATGCCGGAG
>JAEEKC010000388.1 GCA_016282215.1 Lachnospiraceae bacterium | reverse complement strand
GAAAGGCTCAGCCTGCGGCTTTTTGACAAGCAGTACAAGATCGCGCTGATCATGGATTATTATGTGTATGAATGGTGCGATGTGATCTGCCGGACATCGAAGCTGGTCAATGAAAGCGGCGAGACAGTTTTTGTGAAACGCCTTCTGTCCGGGCAACTGGATTTTGACCGGGCGGGCTATGTATTGAGCAATTTTACCGGCGCCTGGGCAAGAGAAATGAACCGCAGCGACATTCCGCTGCAGGTGGGACGTTTTGTGAATTCAAGTTTCACGGGCAGCTCTTCAAACCATGCAAATCCCTTTGTGATGCTGTCCCAGTTCGGCACCACGGAAGATGCCGGAAATGCCTGGGGGCTGAACCTTGTTTACAGCGGTAATCATTATACGGCGGGCGAGGTATCAAGCCACGGCAAGACCCGTGTGGTCTGGGGCATGAATCCCCGGGGCTTTTCCTGGGAACTTTTGCCGGGTGAGAGCTTTGAGGCCCCTGAGGCGGTGATGACTTTTTCCCATGAGGGTTTTAACGGCATGAGCCGGCATATGCATGATTTCGTTTCGGAGCATATCGTGCGGGGCATGTGGAAGAAAAAAGAGCGCCCGATCCTTTTGAACAGCTGGGAGGCGGCGTATTTTGACATTAATGAGCATAAACTGCTGAAGCTGGCAAAGGCGGCGAAGGATGTGGGGATCGAGCTTTTTGTCATGGACGACGGGTGGTTCCTCGGCAGGAATGATGATACCTCTTCTCTCGGTGACTGGGAGGCAGATCCGAAAAAACTTCCTGACGGCCTGAAGGGGCTGAGTGAAAAAGTAAAACGTCTTGGCATTGACTTCGGACTCTGGGTGGAGCCGGAGATGGTCAACGTGAAAAGCAAACTATATGAAGCGCATCCCGAGTGGGTGCTGCAGATCCCCGGAAAGCCGCATGCGGAGGGCCGTAATCAGAGGATTTTGGACCTGACCCAGACCGCGGTGCAGGATTATATCATCGATGCCATGAGCAAGGTATTTTCCGAAGGGGACATTTCCTATGTGAAGTGGGATATGAACCGCACCATGACGGATGTCTTTTCCCAGGCGCTGGATGCAAAGAATCAGGGCGAGGTCTTCCACCGCTATATGCTCGGTTTTTACAGGGTGGCAAAAACCCTGACGGAAAAGTTTCCGCGGATCCTGTTCGAGGGCTGCGCCTCCGGCGGGAACCGGTTTGACCTGGGAATGCTGTGCTTTTTCCCGCAGATCTGGGGCAGTGACGATACGGATGCCATCTGCAGGGCGACGATCCAGACGGGCTATAGCTACGGTTATCCGCCCCAGTGCGTCAGCGCCCATGTGTCAGCGGTGCCCAATCACCAGACCTTGCGAACCACGCCGCTTTCCACGCGGTTTGCGGTGGCGGCTTTCGGGAGTTTCGGCTATGAATGCAATCTTTGCGATATGAAGGCTGAGGAGATCGCTGCGGTCAAAGAACAGGTAGCGCTCTATAAAGAGTGGCGGAGCGTTTTCTTCGGCGGGCATTTTTACAGGGGACGCAGTTTCTTATCCTGCGGCAGGGCAGAGGCTGATGCGGGAAGCGGCATGCGTTTCGGGAATGCGCAGGAGTCCGGCAATATCACGGAGTGGACTATGGTCAGTCCGGACCGTGCGAAGGCGGTGGGCATGATCGTGCAAAAACTCAATTCGCCAAATACCAGATATCAGTATTTTACGCCAAAGGGGCTGGATCCCGAAGCAGTCTATCACATGACTGGGCAGCCGCTAAAGCATAATATCAAGGCCTTCGGGGACCTGGTCAATACAGTTTCACCCGTGCATATCAAACAGGATTCCATGGTGCACAACGTGCTGGCGCGCTTTATCAAGATGGACGGTGAGACCGAGGATTATCTGGCATACGGTGACAGTCTGATGTATGCCGGCGTCAAGCTTTCCCAGGGCTTCGGCGGCACGGGCTATGATGAGAGAGTGCGGTTTTTCCCGGACTTTGCAGCGCGTTTGTACTTCTTCGAAAAACTGGAGGAAAAGAAGGAAAGCCAGGCGTGACAGAAACTTGACGAAACGGCGATAGTGCTTGTATAAAGCAGGTCGTCATGGTAAAATATGATGATAGGGTCGAAAAGTACAAAACCGCCCATATATAACAAAAGATAAGGATGAACAGATTATGTTAGACATTCGATTTTACATGCAGTTTGATGAGGTTTGGAAAAAGGCTCGCGAGGGCGCGTATGCGGATAAACAGGCGCTGTTTGACGCCTTAGAGGCGATCCGCAGCAAGGATCCGGTGGTTTATAATATCGAGACCACTAACCGCTGCAACATGCGTTGTCAGATGTGTCCGCGGACAACCATGATGACAAGACCCATCGAAGATATCGATTTTGAAACCTTTGCGCATGTGGTGGAGCAGCTTTCGCCCCATGATGATGCGCTCTGGCAGGAGTGGAAGAAATGGTGTGAGCAAAAATACGGCATCCGCGAAGAGGATGAGCCAAGCGAAAATCATTTCTTTTTATATGTGATCAGTAAGGTGATCCAGCTTCACGGCTACGGCGATCCGCTTTTGGATAAGCATATGGATGAATATGTGCGGATGCTGACCGAGCACGGTTTCCCGACTTATTTTTCCTGCAATCCCGCCAATATCGATATGGAGAGGACCAAAAAGATGCTCGATGCAGGGCTGACCTACATCAAATACTCCATTGAGAGCGTGGATGATGCCAGTTATAAGGAGATCCGCGGACAGGCGGCGAACTTCTCGAAGAGTTATCAGGATATTCTGAAGGTCCTGGATTATAAGCATGAAAAAGGGCTTGGCTGCAATATCGTGATCACCATGCTGAATCTGAACCGCAAAAATCAGAAGGAAGAGTTTGACAGGCTTTTGGAAGCCTTTGACGGACTGGATGTTTATACCTATTTGAAGAGTGAGGACTGTCAGTGGTACCGCAAGGATTTCCATGGGACAGAGTCTATTCACTGGTCCGAACCCTGCAAGCACCCCTGGATGACCATGACCGTAAAATCCAACGGTGAGGCCACCATGTGCATGGAGGATTTCAATAACGAGATCATTTTGGGAGATACAAGGACGCAGAGCCTGAAGGAGATCTGGGAAGGCGAGGCTTACCGGAACTTCAGGTGGCAGCATATCGATGTGGCGCCGGGGATCAAATGCTCGGAGCAGTGCGATATGAAACTGATCGGTCAATGTATGGGGAATTAGAATGGCATATGTGCTTTTTTACCTGATTCTATTTTTGCTGGCCTTTGTGAATCTGCTGGTCTTTTTGGTCTTTAATTCCCGGCAGCATAACTTTTTCTATGGCCTTTTTCTGATGATTGCCGTGATTGCCAACGGCGGTTATCTTTTTATTGCCTTGTCCAATTCGCTCGGTGAGGCTGTTATGGCCACCAGGATCAGTTATGTCGGCGCCGCCTTTTTGCCGGGCGTCGCCCTGTTCTGCGTGCTGGAACTTTGCGGCATAGATATCCACTGGTACGGCAGAGCCATCGTGGCCATTTGGGCAGCGGCGGTATACGGTTTTGCCATGAACATCGGCTATTCGGACCGCTTTTACCATTCCCTGCAACTGATCCGTGAAGACGGCGCGTCCAGGCTGGGCTATCAGACGGGGCCTCTCTTTGCGATCATGGTCGTCCAGATCTATACGATGTTGTCGCTGATCTTGATCGTCTGTATCTATTCGTTTCGTGAAAAGCAATCCGTATCCTATAAAAATATGATCTACCTGCTCCTGGTTTCTCTGGTAGCGGCCCTTGGATACAGTGTGGGGAAGGTACTGTTTACCACCATCAATATCGTGCCGCTGGCGTTTATGATCGATGGATGGATTTTGCTGGCGCTGCAGAGGCGCGTGATCCTCTATGATGTGAACGGGATCGTGGCTGACACCATCGTGGCACAGGAAAGCTACGGCTATATCGTGCTGGATCTTCGGAAAAATTACATTGCTTCCGACCACGCCGCGCAGAAATTTTTCCCGCAGATCGAGCCTTTGCATGTGGATTTTTCACTGCCGAAGGATGATCCCTTCTTTGTACGCCTGTTCAAGCTGATGGATGAGCTGGATGATACGCTGAATGAGGCGGTCGGTTATGTGGAACAAAACGGGCGTGAGTATAAGGTCGCTGTCGATTATCTGAAAAATAAAAAAGGCCATCATCTCGGCTACTATGTGGAACTGGTGGATGCCACGGACGAGCGAGAAAACGAACGGCAGATGGTAAGTTATAATGAAAAACTGCGTCGCGATGTGGAGCGGGAGACAAAGCACCTGAAAGAGGTGCAGGACCGGATGCTCCTCGGTATGGCAAATATGATCGAAAACCGCGACAATTCCACTGGCGGTCATATCAAGCGTACCAGCATGGGCGTTAAGATCTTAGCGAAGGAACTAATGAGCCGGGACGAGTGGGATGGCGTTTTTACCGCGAAGTACTGCGAGACCATGATCAAGGCGGCACCTTTGCATGATATCGGAAAGATCGCTGTCGATGATGATATTTTGAAAAAACCGGGCAGGTTTACGCCGGGTGAATTTGAACAGATGAAGCAGCATGCCGCCGAAGGCGCGAAACTGCTGCACTCCGTTATCGGTGAGATCGAAGATCCGTATTTCGTGCAGATTGCGGAAAACATGGCGCATTATCATCATGAAAGGTGGAACGGTACCGGTTATCCCGATAAACTGGTGGGAGAGCAGATCCCCATGGAAGCCCGTGTTATGGCAATTGCGGATGTGTACGATGCCCTGGTTTCCAAGCGCTGCTACAAAGATCCCATGACCTTTGCGGAAGCGGATGCTATCATCAAAGAAGGCATGGGCACGCAGTTTGATCCTGCGCTTGAAGATGTATTCGAAGCCTGCCGGCCGCGGCTGGAGCGATACTATAACAAACAACTTTTGTTAGCGGATCAGGCAGTATGATGAGGAGAGAAAAAACAAGTAAAAGGTTTAAGATAACAAAAATGCAACAAGTATAAAAAGGCTTCCCCCTCTGGGGGAAGCTGTCGCCGAAGGCGACTGATGAGGGTTATAGATATCTGAATAAGCAAAGGGGGCTGAATTATGAATCCGAAAGCAATGTACAAATTATCTTATGGTCTTTTCGTGCTGACAACTTCTCTGCCGGCAAAATCCAACGGCTGTATCACGAATACGGCGATCCAGGTGACCAGTGAGCCGAATCAGATCGGCTTTGCGGTGAACAAAGCGAACCTGACACACGACATGGTGAAATATGTCAAAAAATGCAATATTTCCATTATCAGTCAGGACGCCGACTTTTCACTGTTCAAACATTTTGGTTTCCAAAGCGGCCGTGACTGCAATAAGTTCGAGGATTTTTCGGACTGTAAAGAGGCGGCAAACGGCATACCCTATATCACCAAGGGCACCAATGCCTATATCAGTATCGAGATCGTGGATACGGTCGATCTCGGAACCCATACCTTCTTTGTGGGCAAGGTGACGGATATGGAAGTTCTTTCCGACGTACCTTCCGCTACCTATGAGTACTATCAGAGCAATATCAAGCCGAAGCCCAAAAAGGTTGGCGAGACGAAAGACGGACAGACCGTATGGCGCTGCAGGATCTGCGGTTATGAATATGTGGGCGAAGAGCTTCCCGATGATTTCATCTGCCCGATCTGCAAACATCCGGCCAGTGACTTCGAGCGTATATAGATTATGAATGTACGTTTGATTGCCGTAATTATAAATAAATGAAGAAAAGAGGAAAAGTACAATGCAAAATCTGGGTTTCATCGGTATGGGCAACATGGGAAAAGCGCTGGCAACAGGCTTTATCAAATCCGGCAAGATCAAAGCTGAGAACGTATTTGCCTATGCACCCAATCAGGAGAAGTTAAAAGAAAACGCCAAGAATCTCGGCTTTG
>JAEEKC010000387.1 GCA_016282215.1 Lachnospiraceae bacterium | reverse complement strand
CCTTTCAACGTAATCTATGCAGAGAACGACGATATGGCTAAGGGTGCTGTAGCAGCTCTTGACAAAGCTAACATCTCTCACGGCGTAGGCAAAGACGTCATCGTTATGGGCTTTGACTGCAACAAGTGGGCACTTGAAGAGCTTCTGAACCAGAACTGGAACTATGACGGACAGTGCAACCCGTTCCAGTCTTCCTACATCGACGATGTAATCAAGACTCTTGAGAGTGGCAAGACTCCTGCAGAGAAGACCATCATCATGGATGAGAAGGGCTTCGACGCTAAGACAATCACCAAGGAAGATGTTGACAAATACGGTATCTAATAGTTACACATAAGAATCCTTAAGAACCGATACAAAGAAGTAAATAGCGCAAGTAGAAAGCGCGGCGTGGCTGAAAAAGTGCTGCGTCGCGCTTTCTCACTGTCAAATCGGAAACGTATCAGGTGAAAAACACCATCACAAGTAAGTAAAAACAACAGGCGTAAACAGGTAACAACACTTGTAGTGTAAAGTCCGATATGAAAATACTGAACCGATAAACTACTGATAAATTAGGAGGAAGAACATGGGAAATCAGGCTTTGCTGAGCCTTAAGGGAATTTATAAAGGATTCCCGGGCGTAAAGGCCCTGCAGAATGTGGATTTTCAGCTGCAAAGCGGAGAGATCCATGCGCTGATGGGTGAGAACGGGGCCGGAAAATCGACTCTGATCAAGGTTTTAACCGGTGTTTATACGAAAGATGAAGGGGAGATTTTTCTGGAAGGTCAGGAAGTATCGATCCGCTCCCCGCAGGATGCGCAGCATTTAGGGATCAGCACGGTGTATCAGGAGATCACCCTCTGTCCCAATCTGTCCGTGGCTGAGAATATGTATATCGGCCGTTCGGATGACGTGCTGCAGAATTGGAAAAAAATGAATGAGGGCGCAACGAAGATGCTGGAGTCTTTGGACATTCCGGCTAAAGCGACCCAGCAGCTCGGAAGCTGCTCCATTGCAGTACAGCAGATGGTAGCCATCGCCCGCGCGGTGGACATGGACTGCAAGGTATTGATCCTCGATGAGCCGACTTCATCCCTTGATGATCAGGAAGTACAAAAGCTCTTCAAGCTGATGAAGGAACTTCGCGGACGCGGCG
The DNA here is from genome assembly GCA_016282215.1 of Lachnospiraceae bacterium. GTDB lineage: Bacteria > Bacillota > Clostridia > Lachnospirales > Lachnospiraceae > RGIG7926. The sequence goes on along the minus strand of JAEEKC010000387.1, from coordinate 5,249 downwards.
TTGGTATCATTTTCGTAACGCACTTCCTCGACCAGGTATATGAGGTCTGCGACAAGATCACGGTACTTCGCGACGGTAAGCTGGTCGGCGAATATGAGATCAAGGAACTGCCCCGTCTTCAGCTGGTTTCCAAGATGCTTGGTAAGGAACTCGACGATCTGTCCGATATCAAATCCGCGGACACATCCGGAGAAACCGCAAAACAGGGCGAGGTCCTCTTTGAAGCGGAAGGCCTTTCGAGTACCGAAGGCATCAAACCTTTTGACTTTTATATCAGAAAAGGCGAAGTCAACGGCTTTACCGGTCTTCTCGGTTCCGGACGAAGCGAATGTGTACGTGCCATCTTCGGCGCAGACCGCGTGGTTTCCGGCAGCATGAAGAAAAACGGCAAGACCATTAAGATCAGCAAGCCCATCGATGCCATGAAGAACGGCATCGGCTACCTGCCTGAGGATCGTAAGATCGACGGTATCATCGGAGATCTTTCCGTCCGTGAGAATATCATCCTCGCGCTGCAGGTTATGAAGGGATTTTTCAAGCCCTTTACAAAAGCACAGGCGAATGCTTTTGCAGATGAATATATCAAAACGCTGAGCATCAAGACGGCTTCCGCGGACACCCCGATCAAATCGCTGTCCGGCGGCAATCAGCAAAAATGTATTCTCGCCAGATGGCTTTTAACCCATCCGGATTATCTGATCCTTGACGAACCCACCAGAGGTATCGATGTCGGTACCAAGGTAGATATTCAGAAACTTGTTTTGAAACTGGCATCGGAAGGCATGAGCGTGACCTTTATCTCTTCCGAAACCGATGAGATGTTAAGGACCTGTTCCCGCATGATCGTCATGAGAGACCGCAAGGTGGTTGGTGAGCTGACGGGAGAGGATCTGACACAGAATAAGATTATGAGCACAATTGCGGGAGGTGAGGCAAAATCATGAGTGCGGAAAAAGCAAATGTAAGAAAAAATAAGACATTTACCATGTCTTCACTGATGCGCAATCAGATTTTCATCCCGATCGCGGCACTTTTGCTGCTCCTTTTGTTCAATCTGATCGCGGATCCCGGATTTTTCAAGATCACACTGGGTTATAACAGTGCAGGCAATCCGGTCCTTTCCGGTTACCTGATGACAGTTCTCGATAATGGTTCCGAGCTGGCCATTCTGGCGATCGGCATGACGCTGGTAACAGCAGCCTCCGGCGGACAGGATATCAGTGTGGGCGCAGCTATCGCCATTGCAGGAAGTACACTTCTGCGTGCGCTCTGCGGTACCAACACCAGACCGGACACCCTGAGAATGCCTGTGATCTGTGCATTCCTGATCAGTTGCCTGGTAGCCATGGCATTCGGCGCTTTCAACGGACTTCTGGTTTCTATTTTTAAGATCCAGCCCATGATCGCAACACTGATCCTGTATACGGCGGGACGTTCCATCGCAGCCTGGATCAACAACAACGAGCTTCCCATCATTTCCGATCCGAAGTTCGCATACTACGGCGGTTTCATTCCCGGCATTCCGATCCCGACGCCCTTCTTCATCATGGCAGCCTGTGTGATCGTGACCATGCTGGTCCTGAAGTTTACAAACCTTGGCCTGTACACTCAGGCAGTTGGTATCAACGAAAGCTCTTCCAGACTGAACGGTCTGAATCCGGTCTTCATCAAATGGCTGACATTCGTGATCTTAGGTCTTTGCGTGGCAGTTGCGGCGCTGATCAAGGTAAGCCGTCTTTCCTCTATCAACTACTCGGTTATCGCAAAAGATATCGAGATGGACGCGATCCTTGCAGTAGCACTTGGCGGAAACGCACTCTCCGGTGGTAAGTTCAATATGGTAGCTTCCATCATCGGCGCTTTCGTTATCCAGCTTTTGCCAACAACACTTTTCAAATTCAACGTGCCTTCCGATGCGCTTCCCGCATACAAGGCGATCGTCGTTATCATGCTGGTTGTATTCTCCGCACCTATCGTCAGAAACAAGATCGCGGAGATCACCAAAAAAATGAAGAACCCGACAGTGAAGGAGGTGGCATAAATGGAAAAGGTATCTCAGAAGATCAAAAACATGACTGATACCAATCTGCTGCTGACTATCACCATTGTAGTTTTCATACTGATGTATATCGGAGCAGTTCTGTTTCAGGGAAAAGGCTTTACCAAGCCTCAGGCATTCTTTAATATTTTGAACAACAATGCAGCGTTGATCATCTTATCCTGCGGCATGAGCATTGTTATGATCACCGGCGGCATCGATATTTCCGTCGGCGGCGTGACAGCCCTGGTAAGTATGTGCTGTGCAGTGTATCTGGATTATCATAACGGCAACGTGGCAGTTTCCATGCTGATCGCTCTTCTGATCGGTCTGGCATACGGACTGGTACAGGGCTTTTTGGTAGCTTACCTGGACATCCAGCCCTTCATCGTATCCTTAGCGGGTATGTTCTTTGCAAGGGGTATGACCACCATCGTTAACACCAATCCCTTCAATGTAGAGAATGCAAGTTTTGTAGCATTGAAGGAAACCCGTATCATCATCCCGGGCCTCGGTTCCGTGAATAAGCTCGGTAAATATGTGGACGCTTATGTGGAGATCGGTGTTGTGATCGCACTTGTCGTAGTTGTTCTGATGTTCGTCCTTCTTCGCTGGACGAATCTTGGCCGCAGCTTCTATGCAGTGGGCGGCAACAAGCAGAGCGCTTTGATGCTCGGTATCAACGTCAAGAGAACGAAGTTCTTATCCCACATGATCTGCTCAACTTTGGCAGGCATCGGCGGATATGTATACTTCCTGCATGTAGGGTCCGGTGCTGCAACCCATGCACAGGGCGCTGAAATGAATGCCATCGCATCCTCCATCATCGGCGGAACCATGCTGACAGGTGGTGTCGGAAATATCATCGGAACCTTCTTCGGTGTACTTTCCTTAAGTACCATCAAGGATATCGTATCATCCGCCGGACTTGACCAGGCATGGTGGACCGGTATCACCATCGCGGCTATGCTGTGCATCTTCCTTGTGATCCAGTCAGTGGTTAAGGCCAGAAAAAAGAGAGCGATCCGCAAGTAAAGCAGAAATGCAGTCAATGAAGTAAAAAGAAAGATCAGAAAACCCGGAAGAGGAATCATCTCAATTCGGGATTCATGAAAAAGCGCCCTCCCCCATGGGGAGGGTGTCGCCGTAGGCGGCGCGAAGGGCGTCCGGAGCGAGGCGAAGATTATAAGATTAGGTGTTGTCAGCCGGCATATAGTAGGGTAAACTGAGAGTATCGGGTAAAGCATAAACAAAGGTAATTGTGAAATTGGCAGTGTAAAGTCCGGTATGAAAAAACGGAGCCAATAAACTAATAATTCTTTCCGGGGGAATGCATATGAAGAAACAAAATGCAAAAAAAAGTCGGATCCGTACCGGCGGCATGAGCATGTTTTTGATGCTGATCCTGCTCTCTATTCTGCCGCTTGTGATTTCCATCACTATCATCAGCGTGTCTTCTTCCCGAATCGTATCGGGAAAACTTGAAAGCAGTACCAAGGAGGCACTGTCCATCGTGGCAGGAAACCTGGCAAGCTACTGCAATCAGAATCATATCACCGCCATGAATGCCAGCGATTATTATGATTTCATCGATTCCCTTCAGGATCGCGGCATTGAGATGGCGATCATCGCAGCGGATATGCCCTGCGCAACTTCCATTAAGAATGAAAACGGCTATCGCGTCAGAGAGATTGAACTGAGCGAGAATCCCGAAGATATACAAAACGGATATTATAATGATAACCTTGTAATCGACGAAAAAGTCTATTGCGGATACTATGTGCCCATCGTGACAGACGGCGAGATCGTAGCCATGGCTTTTGCAGGTCAGCTCAAAGATGAGATCGCTAATGCGGCAAACGGACTGACGGGCTTTTTCATCGTGATGGCAGTCGTACTGATCGCGCTTTCAGCCCTGATCGCGCTGCTGGTCAGCCGCAGCCTGGCAGGTTCCTTTGGCGCTTTGGATAAAAACATCAACATCCTGGCATCCGGCGATCTTGGAAAACGGAGCAGTAAAAAAACGGCGATCCGTGAAATGAACAACCTGATGCAATCAACGGATACCATGCAGCAGTCCCTGTCCGATACCATCGGAAACGTGAAAAATTTGTCCCAGGAACTGGTGAGCGGCATCCAGTTTGTTACACAGCACAGTAATGAAAGCGCTTCGAATGCAAGACAGATCACATCCTCCATGGAATCCGTTGCACGTTCAACGGCGCAGATGGATAACAGCGTGCAGAGCATCAGCTCTCAGATGGATGAGATCGAGCGCTGCGTGAAAGATATCGCCCAGAGTGTCGACCGCTTTCAGGCCCATTCCGAAGAACTGCTGAGCACCAACGAAGATGCGACGGGCAGCATGCAAGTGATCATGGAAAACAGCCTGCAGTCCGTAGAGGCTGTCCGGAATATTTCAGAGCAGATCGACAACACCAATGCCTCGATCTCTGAGATCCATAAAGCAGTGGAACTGATCCTTTCCATTTCAGAACAGACCAACCTTCTGTCGCTGAATGCTTCCATTGAAGCAGCCAGGGCAGGCGAAGCAGGCAGAGGTTTTGCGGTTGTTGCAGAAGAGATCCGCAACCTTTCCACCCAAAGCGCGAATGGCGCGGATATGATCAAAAATCTGGCGGAAACCATCGCAGAGGAATCCGGTAAATCCGTAAAAATGACCGACCAGCTCAGAGCCCAGATCCAGAAAGAACAGCAGGTGATCTCCGAGACACAGGACAGATTCGAAGAGCAGAGCCAGAAGATCCAGACTTCTGTCGAAGATATCCGCGGCATCTCCGGCCAGATCGACGTTCTCGAGCAGCATAAGAACAGCATTGCCGACAACATCCAGACCCTCGGTGATATCAGCAGGGTAAATGCCGAAAACGGCGAAGAAGTCAACAGCCACATTATGCAGATCATCGATAAAGTACAGGTGGTCAATCAGCAATGCGAAAACATGAATGCCATGGCAGCCCGACTACAGGACAGCGTGGCATACTTCCATGAATGATATCAATAATGAAAATAACCAGTAAAAAGATAACAACCATAATAGTCTGTGTTCTCTGCGTCCTGCTTATGACAGCTTGCGCATCTAACGGATCCCCGGAGAACACACAGGACACTGCTTCTTCAGATGGTGGGACTTCCGACACGTCGGATCAGGATATGATCGTCGTCGGTTTTTCCCAGGTCGGCGCAGAAT
>JAEEKC010000386.1 GCA_016282215.1 Lachnospiraceae bacterium | reverse complement strand
TGGTGTTACGAAGTGCCAGGTTGTAGCTTGCGTTCAGCATACCGCAGTAAGCATCGCCTCTGCCCTGGATCAGGTTGTTCTGGGTCTCTTCTTCTGCTGCGCAGAACATCTTAGGACCATCAAAATGTTTTGCAAGAAGTGTCTCGGAAATCTCGGGACCGAAGTTGCCGAGGTATACACAAAGTGCATTACAGCCTGCTTTCTTGATATCTTCAAGAGCCTGTACCATATGGATTTCGCTCTCTACGATACAAATGGGACACTCATAAAGAGTATCTGCATCATATTTCTTGTTGTAAGCCTCAACCAATGCCTTACGGCGATTTACGGAAAGAGTCTCAGGGAAGCAGTCACGGGAAACCGCAACAAGGCCGATTTTGATCTTAGGTACGTTTTGCATAATACTTTTCCTCCTTAATATTTATTACATAGTTTAATAGATTACTCTAAAATGTTCAGGTTTTTGCCTTCCAGTCCTACGAAAGCTGCGGGATCCTGGCCGCCCTCTGCATGGGCGATGAGCCACTTATTGGTTGCGGTGATCAGGCGGTCTTCCCAGCCTGCATGATCCTTTGCGAGAGGATAATTGGTTCCCTTCGGCAGAATGATGCCTACCTTAAAGCCCTTGTTCTCCGGTCCGCAGGGTGCATAGTGCAAAGTAGTCGCATAAATCTCAACTGCTGTGCCTGCCGGTACCAAAAATGCCTCCATCTTGGATGTGTCATAATGGAAATCATCGGTGATATCCTGCTGCATGCCAACGATCAAAACCGCATCGGTAGCTGCTACATTGATCTCGGAATTACGATGATACTCAACTGCATTCAGGAGCACATTGTGTCCGTTGCAGTAACCGATCTGAATGTCAAGTTCGCCCCAGCACTTTGACTGGATCTCATCCTTTACGGGAAGCTCTTCGAGTACATCTACGCCGGGCTCATAAGCTACGCCATCCGGAAGTGGTGTCTTGTCCAGAAGTGCCTGGCACAGCGGTGCAAAATCGATGCCCTGTACCACACGGCCGTATTTTCTGAAACTTTCATCAGTAACCTTTTGAATCTGCATTTGTAACCCTCCCATCTTATTTTTCGCCGGTCTTAATGAACCGGTGAGATTCTTTTTGTATTATGTATAACACGAATTGCTTCGCATTCTGTGTAAAGTATTTCACCCTTTTGCAAGCAAGCTTGCAACGGGTTCATACTTTCAACCCTGTTATACATATCATATTATACAATCTTTGCATATACCGGTTTCAGTGCCGGATAGATTGCCTTAAACTGCTGATATTTTGCTTCGTATTTTTCTACCAGTTCTGCCTCGGGATGTACGGTATCCACAACTTTTACGATCGCCGCTGCCGCTGCCTCTACCGATTCGTATTCGCCGTTGGCAACCGCTGCCAGCATAGCGCCGCCCAGGGCCGGGCCTTCTTCGGATTCGATCACTTCCACATCCAGGTTCATGATGTTGGCGATCATCTTTTTCCAAAGGGGACTCTTGGCTCCGCCGCCGCAGATCTTGGTCTTCTTGATGTCAATGCCAAGGCTCCTTGCCACTTCAAGGGAATCACGAAGTGCGAAAGCAACACCTTCCAAAACGGCCTGCGTCATATCCTCACGGCTCGAATCCATTGTCATGCCGATGAAAGTACCGCGGGCATTGGGATCGTTGTGCGGTGAACGCTCGCCCATCAGATAAGGGAGGAAGAATACATGATTCTCGCCGAGTTTCTCAATTCCCTTCTGCTCGCCTGCAAAATCTTCGGTCTTCAGGATCTCTTCCATCCACCACTTGTTGCAGCTTGCTGCGGAAAGCATGCAGCCCATCAGATGATAGGAACCGTCCGCATGATCGAAGGAATGAAGTGCGTTGTTTTCATCCACACCGAAGTTCTTGGACGCGATAAATACCGTACCGCTGGTACCCAGGGAAATGTTGCAGGCGCCGTCGCCTACGGTTCCGGTGCCGACTGCCGCTGCCGCATTGTCGCCTGCGCCGGCAACAACCTTGCAGCTTTCGGGAAGTCCGAGTTCTGCCGCTACGTCGGGAAGCAGAGTTCCTACGGTCTCATAGGACTCAAACACTTTTGCAAGCTGTTCTTCCTTCACGTCGCAGATCTCACACATTTCTTTGGACCAGGTGCGGTTCTTGACATCAAACAGAAGCATACCGGAAGCATCCGATACATCCGTGCAATGCACGCCTGAAAGCTTGTATGCGATATAATCCTTGGGAAGCATGATCTTTTTGATCTTTGCGAAATTGTCCGGCTCGTTCTTTTTTACCCAAAGGATCTTGGGCGCGGTAAAGCCGGTAAATGAAATGTTGGCGGTATAAGCAGAAAGCTTATCCTTGCCGATGGTGTTATTCAGATAGTCACATTCTTCTGTCGTTCTTCCGTCATTCCACAGGATTGCGGGACGGATCACGTCATCATTTTCATCGAGGATCACAAGTCCGTGCATCTGGCCGCCGAAGCTGATACCCGCTACCTGACTTGCATCCACACCGCTGACAAGATCCTTGATCCCGGCCTTCACCTGCTCCCACCAGTCCTGGGGAGCCTGCTCTGACCAACCGGGCTTCGGGAAGGAAAGCGGATACTCTTTTGATACAATGTTCACGATTTTGCCTGAGCCTTCCATAAGCAGCAGTTTGACTGCAGACGTACCCAGGTCTACGCCGATGTAATACATGCTTTTTTGCCCTCCAATCTTTTGCAATTTTTGGTAAAAACCCCTGTTTCATATTTTAATCGTAGAGGCAGTGAATTGCAACACATATTTGCCTGAAACTGAAAATTGTCGGGCAATTTTCCATGTTTCTTCCACCTCAATCGATTACGTATTTGGAACCGATTTTCATACCGGTCTGACTCTGAATTTATCAGTAGGTTTAGCCGCTAGAAACGAATATACAGATTTCTTGCTTTGTGATATATCAAGAATCCCGTGAAAATATCAGATTTGTCTTTATTTCACTTAAGAATCTGTTTTTTCACGTATTTTTTGTGGTACAATAGGGGCTGTGAAGAGATTCATCTGATCTCGATCCATCTAATATACAATTCAATGCGGAAAACTATACAGAAACATCAAGGGGAACCAACTATGGACCAGAGAGCATCGCGCGTATTGATCGTAGACGATATGCATGTCAACAGAATGATCCTGTCATCTCTGCTTGCCGTCAGCGGCGTAGCCTCCGACCAGGCAGACAGTGCGCAGGCCTGTCTTTCGCTTTGTGAGAAAAATGATTATGACCTGATCCTGCTCGACCACCGCATGCCGGACACGGACGGTGTCGATACATTGCTTATGCTCAAGCAGCTCTTTGAACGGCAAAAAAGAACGGTTCCCGTTGTCTGCCATACCACCGAAGAAGGACGGCAGAATATCAACCTGTATAAAGCCGCCGGTTTTGCGGATGTGCTGATCAAACCCATCGATCCGACGCTGCTGTCCGAGGTCCTCCTGCGCTATCTGCCGGAAAAAGACAAACTGACAGCATGCCGTGACGAAGTCAACCATATGGTCAGGGTGCAGTCGGCCATCTCCGGCGAAGCAGCCGGGACCGATGATCAGGATCCGGCGCTTTCATCTACAGGCTTCGGTGAAAACGGCGCAGACGTACTGTCAGAACCCTCGGCCCCGGAAACCCTCGATTACGGCGAGATCGACGTCAGCAGCGAGCTGGACCTTCTTCCCATGTGGATGAAGACCGTTCCCCACCTTGACCTTACGGCAGGCATCCGAAACTGCGACGGCGCGGTAGACTATATCGACGCTCTCTATGTCTTCTACACTTCCATGGAAGAGAAAGCCGACGAGCTCGAGCATTTTTATCAGGAAGGGGATCTGACCATGCTCCGGCTCCATGCCCATTCCCTGAAAAGCCTTTCCCGCCTGATCGGCGCAAAGAAACTGTGTGAATATGCAAAAAATGCAGAATATGCTGCCGATGAAGGCGACACCGAATCTCTCAAAGAGATCATGCCGGACCTGCTTTCCGATTTCAGAATGCTCAGAAAACATCTGGCTCCTTTGCCGGATGATGAGAATATCAAACATCTTTTATATGAAGATCCTTCCGAAAAAGACGCCCTGCCTCCTGCCGACCACAGCAGGACAGTGCTGTTTATCCATAACAATCCCGGCATCGTTTCCACGGGCATTGACAACCGGCTCCGCGAGGCCCGCTTTACGGTCATTTCCATTCCGGATGAGCCCGACAAGATCATCACTCACCGCTTTGACGCGGATCTGGTGGTTTATTTCCCCGTCACCGATGAGGACTCCCATATCGGAATCACCATGAATCTGCTCGGCGAGATCTGCCAGGACGATAACAAACTTTTGTGCCTGATCGGAGACCAGGTCGATCTGAAACTTGCGCTTTCTTCTAATGGCGCGCACCGGGTTTCCAAGACCTATCCGAGACCCATGAATATGACTCGCTTCCTCGATGATATCACAGCGTTTTCCCTTTCCCTGCAGGAATTTCACCGAAAAAAAGAACTGTTCATCGTTGACGACGATGCGGATTATCGATCCGTCCTGCAGCACTGGCTGTCCCCGTCCTATCATATTTCCTGCTTTGGCAGCGGACAGGAGCTGATCGAAGGACTGCGGGTTTCCATCCCCGACCTGATCCTGATGGACTACGAAATGCCCGGGATGAATGGTTTTGAGGTCATGCAGCAAATCCGCTCGGATTCCAAAACAGAAAAAATCCCCGTCATTTTCCTGACAGGGAAAAATGACAGGGATCATGTCTATAAGATCCTGAAACATAAACCGGACGGCTATCTGCTGAAGACCTCGCAGAAAGATTCTCTCGTTGATGCTATCGGACGGTATTTCTCGGAAAGCCTGTTTCGGGAATCGCAACTATAAGAAACGACTGATCGCCGCCATTAACGCGGGTTTTCCCTCAGCCTTCGATACAATGCCCTGCGCACCGGTCTTTTCCATGACCGCTGCCGCATCGCCATCATCCTTTCCTGTCCTGAACACAACCGGGATGTCCTTTGCCGTTTCCAGGTTACGGATCGCTTCCAAGGTCGCAGGCCCATCCATTTCCGGCATGGCATAATCCAGCAAAATCAGCTCGATAGGTATCCCGCTATTCAGCAAAGCCAGCGCCTCCCGTCCCGAAGATGCCAGGCAGACCTCATATCCGCCCCGCGCAAGCCAGCGCTCCGTGATTTTCATCATATCCGTATCATCATCGATCAGCATGATCCGTTTCATAATATACCCCCGGTTCCATTATCCGTTTTCGGCTCAAACTTTTCATATCAAACAATTTTCTACCAGATTCATCCGTATTTTCCGACTTCGTATTCCCTTACCAACATTATACTTCCAATTTAGTCAAGGCTTCCGTATCTGCTTCTCCAGCATCCGAAGCAGCACATCCGGCTCCACCGGTTTTGACAGGTGCGCATTCATGCCTGCTTCCAGTGACCGCTGTACATCCGCCTTATCCGTATTTGCCGTCAGCGCGATGATCGGTATGGACGCCGCATCCTCCCTGTCCATGGCGCGGATCTGTTTCGTTGCTTCGAGGCCGTCTAAGTTCGGCATGCGGATATCCATCAGGATCGCGGAATAATCACCTGCCTTGCTTTCTGCAAATAGCCGGACAGCCTCAGCGCCGTCTTTCGCCAGATCCGACACAATACCGTTTTTGCTTAAAACCTGCTGCAGGATCAAAGCATTGACTTCCATATCTTCTGCCAAAAGCACCCTGCGTCCGGACAGTGCTCCGGTGGGCGTTTTTACTGACACCTCATCAATCAGTCCGGCATAAATTTCGTCCGATGTTTCAAACTTGCCATCTTCCGAGTCCGAAACCATATCAGCGTCATCTCCCGCCATCTCAGAATCTTCCAGGATCCTTTGCAGGATCTGCTTCATCTGACGGTAACTTTTCAGCAGCTGCGGCGTATCCTTTTGCAGGATATCGGTCCTGCCTTCCTTGGCCGCCACTTCTAAATCTCTTGCTTTTTCAAACAGCTTTTCCGCCCCGATGGCAGCTGAAGTGCTTTTCAGGGAATGCACATTGAGGGTAAAGGAATCGATATCATTCTCCCGAAGGTTTGTCTCGATCTGCTCTGCCCTGTCGTCGATGGAAACCTCATACGTCTCGAGCGCGAACAGATAATCCTCGGCTTCGCCGCAATACTCGATCCCCTTGGCGGGGTTAAGCTGGGGATAGTCAAAAATGACCGCTGGCAGTTTTGACAATTCATCAAACTCCGTCTCTTCGTCCTGTCCGCATAAAACGATGGAATCCTCCGGCAGATATTTCATCATCATCCGTTCCATCTCATCGATATTGACGGGCTTGCACAGATAATCCGTAAAACCCGCAGCCAGCATTTTTTCCTTATCCCCGGAAACCGCGCTGGCCGTCAGGGAAATGATGGGCGTATTTTCAAAACGCTCAGGGAATAACCGTTTCAACTCGAGAAGTGTCTCAATACCATTCATCTGCGGCATCCGGTAATCAAGAAACACCAGGTCATAATGCTCTTTCCCGAACTTATCGATACACTCTGCTCCGCTGGCCGCCACATCGATATGCATCAGTGTCCGTTTCAGAAGGCCTGTGACCACCTGCAGATTCATAGGCGTGTCATCCACCACCAAAAGCCGCAGGCCGGGCGCGGTAAACAATGACTGCCGCCGTCTTGCATCCGAGTTTTCGTGGCTGAGTGCCTCTAAGTCGATCTCTCCCACCGGCTCTGCATCTACGATCTTTTGTGACAACGTAAAATAAAAGCGCGAGCCTTTTGTGTAAGTGCTCTCGACCTTTAAGTCACTGTCCATCATGGCCAGCAGCTGTCTGGTTATGGCAAGACCGAGACCGGAACCCTCGATGCTCCTGGTCTTTTTTATATCCAGCCTGTCAAAGGGTTCAAAGAGCCGTTCCATTTCTTCCTCGCGGATCCCGATGCCGGTATCCGTGATCGAGATCTCCATTTGGACCTGTCCGCCGGAAATATCCAGGCATTTCATCTCAAAGAGGACACTGCCTTTTTCGGTATACTTTGCGGCATTCGTCAAAAGATTCGAAATGATCTGCTTGAGCCGGATATCGTCTCCATACAGTTTCCGCGGCAGCCCCGGATCCACCTGCATCTGCAGGTCCAGCCCTTTTGCCTCTATGCGGAAACGGATCAGGTTGTACAGATCTCCGACAAGCCTGTCCAGATCATATTCCACACACTCAAGCTGCATATGTCCCGATTCGATTTTGGAAAAATCAAGAATATCACTGATGATGCCCAGCAGACTGACTCCCGCTTTTCGGATGTTTTCGGAATACTCGATGATCTCCTGCTTATCCGCCTCACGCTGGATCATCTCGTTCATGCCCAGGATCGCCGTGATGGGCGTCCGGATCTCATGACTCATGTTGGAAAGAAAAGCGCTCTTTGCCCGATTGGCCGCTTCCGCCTCCTCTAAGGCGCGGGCCAGTTCCTCGGCACGTTTTTTTTCTTCTGCAACAACCCTGGTATCCGTGATATCGCCAATGAAAACGTAATACACTTCACCATAGCCGGGCAGGGTAGCGTAGTGACCGTAGTCATCCACCCAGCGGATAGATCCGTCCTTGCGGATGATCCTGTAGACTACATAGTCATTATTCCGGCTGTTGGAACTTTCCGAAATCTGATCATCGATGGAAGACTGGATGGCATCGTAATCCTCCGGATGTACCATCCCCTTAAACGTATTGCCTGTCAGCTCCCGGAATTCCTCCACGGTTTCGCACCCGTAAATATCACAAGTGGACTGATTCACATATAAAAGTTCCGTGGACTCATCAGCACGATAGACAAAAAAGCCACCCGGCATCTGCTCCGCCAGCCACTCAAGGACCGGCATCTTCTCTTCACTTGGAATGATCGAAGTCAGGTCGTCGCTGAATATCCTGTTTCTGTCCATAGTTTACCCTCGCTAACTCTCGCAGCCCAAAAGCCATGCGAACGCTTTCGCTGTCCGCCGGTCCGCATCCCTGAAATGATTTCCGGGATTCCATTCCAAAGTGCAGTCGATTCCCAGTCCGCTGAAAAGTTCCCGGCATTCGCGGATACAGTCCCCCACCCTTGCCATCATCTGGTTCTTCGTTTTTTCTTCCTTATCGCCGAGACTGAGATACACTGCGCCGCAATTAGGTTTCTTTTTCTTTAAATATGTAAGAAAATCCGGATACCAGACAGACGGCGAAGCCGCTGCCACGCCCGCAAACAGTTCTGTTTCGCAGGCGGCCCACAACGCAAACAATCCGGCAAGGGAATAACCTCCGATATAATAGGTTTTGCTTTGATCCGTGCAGACCTTTTGCACCTCCAAAAGCGTGCGCCCTGCCTGTCCGCCGAAATCCTCTTTTCCGAATACCGCCGGCGCTTTCCAGGGTGACAGATCCCGGTTCCAGTCATCAACCCTGATCGCGATCAGGCCAAAGTTTTGTGTTGTCAGATTCCGGATCTGCTCCAATTCCTGTTCCATGGTCTTAATGCCATAGTCATCCACGGCCTGTACCAGGATGATCGGAGAGGTCAGATCACCATATTTAAAAACTTTCATTTTTGCACCTGTTTTTCGGACATTTATTCATACATTGCTGTGCATTCACATCACCGGCCCGTGAAGATAGAGATAGAAAAAGGAACCAATAAACACCAAGATCATCACAAAGAATACGCCCCTTACATAGGATTTCAGATCAGCCGTGGACATATCCATGTGCACCAGTATCGAAACACCCAGGTATATCAGCAAAACCTTCGCCCAGACGGGCAGCATAAACGCTGTAAAGACATAGACGATCACAGCCTCCGCTATGAGGCCGGTAACCACCGGCGCACAGGACGCGAAAGTCAGCTGCAGGCTTTGCAGTCCCCAGGCTCCGCGGGGCGAATAATTAACATACCCCAAATGTCCTTCCTTTTTCTGATATAATTTGATCTCATTGATCTTTGCGCCCGTCAGAAATGCAAACAGAGCGTGGGAAAGTTCATGATATACCACTCCCGGAAAGGTCAGCGTATTTGCAAAAAACAGGTATAAAGCACCCGACCTGCTGAACAGCCCGAAGACATTCTGCAGCACAAAGGAACTGATCGCATGCACGATCAGACCGATGAGCGGCAGGACGACCACACTTCCCGCAGCGATGATGATGCTTTGTTTCAAGATTTCAGATATATTGTTCATCCATCCTCTCCATCACAATAGTAAGCATGCACTAACGATCTGTACCCCAGTTTTTTCAACGTCTCATAGGTTACATTGTATCTTGCCTTGGTGTGCGTTCCGCTGATCAGGTACCGCAGACAGTCCTGCGCATACAGATCGATCACATGCAGGCTCTCAGTTGTATTAATCACCGGAAAAAACCAATGGCTCCAGGAAAGCTCATTGTCCTTCGGACTTTCCAAAAGCTTCCTGTTAAAGATCCGGATGAAGGCCGCTGCCGCTTTTTCCCTTGCCACATCATTCCTATCACTCCAACGTTTCAGGGCATCGCGCTTTCTCTTCATCTTCTGCTTCAGTTTCTTTACCGTAGCAGGCGCGATATCCACCTGATCTTCCCTGCAGGAAAATCCCAAAAACGTAAAACCGTCTCCCGGCTGGTAAAAGCTTTCTTTAGTCGGATTAATAGACAGATCAAATTTTCCAAGGTACGCATGGATATAGGCTGCGTGCGCTTTTACTTCTTCCCCGGTCGGTGCAAACAAAATGATATCGTCCGAGTACCTGGCATACAATACTCCCTGCCCGGCAAAATGTTCATCCAGCTCTTTTAAAAAGAGATTAGCATAAAAAGCGGACTGCGGCGTCCCCGCCATGATTCCCTTTTTCTCACGGATGACCTGCCCGCGAAAGCGCACCCTTTCCTCTGTTAAAAGTCCGGCCAGAAAATCATAGAGCGCTTCATCATCTGCCAGCACTTCCTGTAAGCGCGGCAACAGGCTTTCCACCGGAATGGAATTGAAATAATCATGGATATCAGCCTTGTAGGCATACATCTTAAAAATCTGATCATTTTTCAAAAGCGCCCTGACTGCATCTTTCGCCGTCCTGCCGGGACGGAAGGAATACAGATTTTTTTGAAAGATCCCATCATACTTTCTGAGCATCAGATAGGTCAGAAGCTTCAACACCGTGCTTTCATCATCGGGATAGGAATAAACAGTGCGCTTTTTGTCCGATCCCATCTTGCTGATCACGGCTTTTTCCGGCAAAGGAAAATCACGCCCTGCATAGATCCTTTCGCAAACCGGCAGATAGCGTTTTTCTTCTATAAAAATATGCAGTTCTTTTGAAAACTGCTTCGGACAAGCCAGCGAACACTTATAATCATAGAAACGGTTCCAAACCGATCCGTCGCTTAATCGATCCAAAAGTGACATTACAACCCCAGAATATAAAAACAGAAGGAGAAGACGTTAAATCCCATAAATTATGGGATGTACTGGACCGTACACGAAGATGCTGCCTGCGAAGCTTATGATTCTTCGTGCCGGGTCCGCCGCAGGCGCTAAGCGTTCTCCTTCTGTTTTTTGCATATTAACTTAATGCTTCCCTCATCCGCCTGACCACATAAGAACGGGTATTCCACCAGCCGTCGTGATCATAATAAAAACGAAGATACGGAATGCCTTCTCTTTCCGCCTCATTGCGGATCTTTTTCGCAGAACTTCTTTCATTCATCAGCTCGAGCACCAATTCCTTCCGCCCACCTGAATAAAAAGAATAAACCGTGCGGAGGGTCCCTGCGATCTCTTCTTTTTCATACTCATAATCTGAAAACTCATTGTCAAAAATGTTTTCAAAATACTGAATATAAGTTCCGTTATAATTATACTGGTTTTCCTCCTGCGGCATGACCTCGCCCCAGGAATCCCCGGAGGCCGGCTCTACCGAAGCAGAGTAAGCTCTTTCGCTCTCTCTTTTTGCATTCTGCTCTTTGGCGCTGTCTACCAGACCATCTACAAATTTCCCCACTGTCTGGGAATCCACGCCGAGCCCGTCAAGTAACTTGTCAAACAATCCCATAGTATACCCCCTAAAATATAATAGATCACTAACCGATCAACAACTGTTGTTCATACAAACATTTCGGCATTTCCCTGCTGCCGTCAATCGAATGATCACTACCTACATTATAACCGAATACAGTATAATCGCAACAAAATAATTTGCCCGGGAAGTTAAAAACCAATAACAAAAAACAAGCAGAATATAGCAAGATTCTGCTTTTATTTTGTCCCGTTTTCCCGTATAGTGAACTCAAACGATAATCATCAGTAACTATCTGCAAAACAAGAAAGGGGAACTGCTAGATGGAGAATTTTACTTTTTACTCACCGACATTTTTCGTTTTCGGTAAGGATACCGAGTCTCAGGCCGGCGAATATGTGAAACGTTTCGGCGGCACCAAGGTGCTTGTCCATTTCGGCGGCAAGAGCGCAAAAAGCTCGGGCCTTTTAGACCGCGTGGAAGCTTCACTGCAAAAAGAAGGCATCCCGTATGTGACGCTCGGCGGCGTTAAACCGAATCCGAGAAGCGGTCTGGTTTATGAGGGGATCGATCTTTGCAAAAAAGAAGGCGTTGACTTTATCCTTGCAGTCGGCGGCGGCAGCGTCATCGACTCTTCCAAAGCCATCGCCGCAGGCGTGGTATATGACGGAGATTTCTGGGATTTCTACAGCGGCAAGCCCATCGAAGAGGCGCTTCCCGTTGGTACGATCCTGACCATCGCCGCTACCGGCAGTGAAGGCAGTCCGGATTCCGTGATCACCAAGGAAGAAGGCATGTTCAAACGCGGTGCCAGCGGAAATGCCATCCGCCCGAAGTTCAGTATCTTAAATCCCGCGCTGACACAGACACTTCCGCCCTATCAGACTGCAGCCGGCATCACCGACATCATGGCACATCTCTATGAGAGATACCTGACCAATTCCAAAGAGGTGGAAGTAACGGACCGTCTGATCGAGGCGCTTCTTCTGACCATGAAGCATGAAGGTCCCAGAGTGATCGCTGATCCGGATAACTATGAGGCTCGCGCTAATATCATGTGGGCCGGCATGGTAGCACACAATAATACCTGCGGCGTCGGCAGGAGCCAGGACTGGAACAGCCACAATATCGAGCATGAGCTCTCCGCGCTTTACGACTGCGCGCATGGCGCCGGTCTGGCAGTCACGATGCCTGCTGTTTTCAAATATGTGATGAACCACGATGTCAACCGTTTTGCAAAAGTGGCTGTCCGCGTCTGGGGCTGCCAGATGGATTTCGACCATCCGGAAGTCACGGCCTTGGAAGGGATCAATGCATTCCAAAACTTCCTCGTTTCTCTCGGCATGCCGAAGAATTTTGAGCAGCTGGGTGCGAAAGCAGAGGATATCCCGAAACTGGTCGATGTGCTCTGCAACGGCGACGGCCGCACCGGTTCCATCTCAGGTTTCGTAACGCTGAATGAAGACGATTGCACAAAGATCTATGAAATGATGGTATGAGATCGTATCATCCGGAATTAGAATACTGCGACGAAAAAACACCCCGGTGCATTTGCACCGGGGCATCCATTTTATTCCTGCAATACTGCTTACAATATATCTTGTTACAAGCACATACTACTTAGTTCCTCTTTTTTTCATCACTGTCTTCATCGAGATTCGAAACCGCAGACAGAAATACATCTTCCGCTCTTTTCAGATCAGAAACAAACCAGTCCGTATGAAAAACCATGATATGAACAGGAATCAATATCATGCCTACAAGAAAACATACAAGACTCCCTCCAACACCAAACGGAAACAGGAAAATCCTGTTTTGTATGATATCAGATTTGTGATTCACGACTATATAATTCCACAATGCGCCAATCGTACCATTCGCTATCAGGAATATGATCAAAAGCAGGCTTAGTATTTTAAGTGCTTTCATTATAATCTTTTTCATAGTAAATACCTACTTATATTATCAATAAAAACCTTCCTGATATTCTATCACCTCAGGCGCAATATTACTTAGAATAGCAATATCAAATGGCACAAAGTTGGAAGAGTGATCATAGTTTTCATTAATGGGACATACCATTGTATTATCTCTCTTCACACAAGTATAACTGTTCAGCTTGCCATCAATAACGATCGTGCCATCATCAATGCGGTCCTTTAAGCGGTTCAGGTTCAGCACAGCGAACTTAACAGACTTGGACGCAGTCTTATAATCTTTCTTTGCGACATCGATCGTACCATAAATAAAGTATTCTGCATCCATCTTAAAAAACTCAGAAAGTCTTCGTTCCTCATGCTCATTTTCAGGCCGCATATATCGGATCGTAAAATCACTGTAATTTTGATATTTCACTTCCCTGAAACGCTCCTGAATTGTGATCAGATTGCGATCTGCATCAACTGCCATATAGTCAACCGCATTATTCAGATCTATATTTGTACTTAAACGCTCTTTTACTTCCTGAACCTTCCAATCCATCTTCGGATAGATGATATCTACCGCTAAATGATTATGAACATAATCTGTAAACTCACGATCACTGGTGTATGCCATTTTTGTTTCCTCCTGGTTTATTATTTATTTGTCTGCTACGTATTTTCATACCGGACTTTACACTAGCTCATTATTTTTTTGACACTGTATTTTCATATATTATATCATCGTTTTTTTTGTGGCAACCATAGTGTTCTGTTGGTTATAAAACAATTTTTCATATTGCTGTCTTCGGATAACAGTATCCCATCCGCCTATATCCTCGTCTTCATGTCTGTCAATTCCTGTATAGGACAGGCTGCTGTCTTCATACCTCTTGAATTTAAAGATCGCGTCGTTCATCAGGTTCGCATTAAACACACCCATTGAACAGAGCAGCTCAAAATCCCTGACATCCAATCCCGTCACTTTCTTAAACAATCCCGGTTCAAATTGTGTGATAACATCTTTCAGGGATCTTTCTCTGTAATCTGTCAAGTACATAAAAACAGGCACTCTGGTCGCGAACTTGATCAACTTCTCCTGTATTTTCTTTCGCATCGATCTGTACTCTTTTTCTTCTTTTGAAAGCTCCTGTTTCTCTTTCTTACTGAGTTTTTCCTCTCCTTCTTTCTTTACCTTCTTAACATATTCTGACTTGTTGATGATCGTTGAAATATCCTGATTTAACGATCGGAATCCCTCGATGCTCATCAGTGCATCAAGCGCTTCTTTATTGTTCAGCAACCGGTGCAGCGTATCATTATCAACATTAACGAGCAGCGCCGATTCCCATCTCTTCGCCAGCAATGTTGCTGATGTTCCTGCCATGGCGATATCAAGGACATCCTGCGCAGATATCTGCCTCATTGAACTTCCGTCATAGGCCAGGACCGGAAGAAAGCTGATAAATTCCGCTACTTTCTTTTCCGGGTCAGCCTCATGAACATCCAGTCTGCAGGAATAATCCGATATCTGCCGAAGTGCTCTGTCCAATGAAAAATCAAATATATAGCATTCCCGCTTTATGATCTCTTTTTTCCCATCCTCGCCTTCAACAGTCCATGGCGACTGAACTCTGAATGCCGTCTGGAAATATGTTTCCGGACTTTGCAGATTTCTAAGCATAAATACACCGGACCATGGCCTTACCGTTACCCCGGTGGTCAGTTTTCCGCATGATAATGTAATGGTCTTGGAATGAAGCGGATCATCCATGGATCTTAGAACCGGCTTCAATGCATCCAGTCCGATACCTGCTTTTGTTCCGGCACAAACATTTATCTTATATTCGTGGTAAAAACTGTTTTGCCTGCGCTTCAGCAAATTGTCCATGGCATAGCAGGAAGCAACACTTGGCAAAAACCATAACGTATGCGACAAAACACTTAACAGTCTTGTATCTGAATATGGCATAGGCGGACGTTTATCCTGTCCAAGTTTCATATCATCAACATTCGACGGAAGATAGGAACCTCTGATCAGATCCAGCCACTTTTGCACTTCATTTTCGTAAGTAAACCTTGCTGTTTCCGGCTTGTTTTTTTCCATATCGGCGCCAAAAAAAACATTCAGGTCAAATTCATCAAACTCCCCTTGAATTGCGATCTGTCTGATACTATCCGGAATTCGATAGGTCATCATTACCATCCTGGGTAATTCTTCATATGGATTATCAGCGCCGATCCATTCTTCCCTGGCTTTCTGTTCATCCGAATATGTCCAGTTGTAAATCTGTTCTTCTATGAACTCACCGCTGTTAATCGCCCGGAAAGGTGTACCGGACAGGAACAGATAATGCTTTGCCGTAATTGGGAGAAACGATTCGTTATATGCGTTTCCGGCTTCTTCTCTGCTATACTTTTCGACATCAAAATCCACATCCGCTTCGTCATCGGGATTTTCAAATAGTTTCTTGGAATTTTCCCTCCAGGCACCATAATGATACTCATCAAATATGACCAGATCCCAGTCTTCGATATGGATAAACTCATTTTTCGTTTTGATCCCGCCGGCTTCATTTGTACCTAACAGGTCCTGGAAAGAACCAAATACAACGATAGGTCTGTCTTTATCAGCCTCGTCAAACTGCTGATCGATATTGATATTATTATCGTGCGCATCTTTATTCGATACAAATTGCCAGCCTTCAAACTGGACATGAGACATCAGATCATCCCGCCATGCCGATTCCACAGCCGGCTTAAATGTCAATACAAGAATTCTTGACAGCCCCATTTTCTTTGCAAGCTCATAGGATGCAAACGTTTTTCCGAATCTCATTTTTGCATTCCACAAAAACTTAGGCGCTCTGTCAGGATCTTCCTTTTTTGAAAGAGCATAGTACTCCATCGTTTTCTCTACGGCCCGGGATTGTTCCGGACGCATCTGAAAAGTCTGTGTCCTCGCCCCTTCGAGACGAATCCCTGTTTTGATCTCTCTTATTGCAGCTTTGACATCCTCAACACTGCAGTGATACCATTCATTATTCTTTTCAAGATGAAGTTTTTTAAAACCCTTTCTGTCTAAAACAGAATGTACCTCATGATCCATAAAACAGGTTCCGTCATCACGCATGGCCGGTTCCTGATATAGAATTGTATATGGGACATGACTTGCGCCAATCTGTTCCT
>JAEEKC010000385.1 GCA_016282215.1 Lachnospiraceae bacterium | reverse complement strand
TTCCCAGTGCCTCATGGAGCCTTTCCTGTTTCTCATCATCCGCAAAAGGATAGCCCTTATTTAAGTCCGCCAGAATCCGGACCGTATCCTTCCCGGCGCACAGATCCGCGAAGACATAATAAAGCGGTTTTCGAACGGAGATCCTCTTGACATCGATCTCGTGGCCGTCAAAGGTCATGCTCACGGGCGCCACGCCAAAAGCGCAGGCCTGATCGAGCCGTCCGCACCGCGAGGGTGTCCGCTGCTCTCCCCAGTATGCGATATTCATGATCCCGAGGGTGTTCAGGTGCAGGTCATAAAGCTGGTGAAATGCCTTTGCCACCAAAACACAGATGGCCGCGCTCGAAGAAAGCCCGCCCTTCATCGGCAGGGTCTGGCCGGTGATCTCGATGGTCAACCCTCCCACATGGTACCACTCGCAGATATAGGAAGCCACACCGCAGATGTAGGAAAAATAGCCACCCTGCTGTGCTACCTGCCGCAGCTTTTCCCGGTTCATCTCGCAGTGGAATTCTTCCGGCTTCTCTCCGGTCCGGTCGATCAGGGCAAAGTCGTCGCTTCTGTATGCCTCGGCGTAGATTCCCTGTTCAATACCGGTTACAATGGCACGTCCCGGCCGGATCTCCGCATTCATGATGCGGTTTTGTCCTGCCCAGTCGCTGTGCTCACCGAAGAGGCAAAGTCTACCCGATGAGAAGAGTTTGATTCGTTTTGTTTCTGTTGCCTGATTCATGATGATGTATCCTTTTCGTTAATCCTCTCCCTAGAGATCTGTATTCAGATTAATTTATTAAAACAACCTTCCATTTATTAAACTACAACATTTTTTATGTTTTGTTATTATTGCATCGGTTGTTTTATGCTTTGTCAGATCAATTTATGTTTCGAAAAATGATTCTTTCTCTAAATCTTATATATCTCCTGATACACATTGGCCTAAGTCTCTGTTCGATACTGACATTAACATATTCAGCATAACAGAATACGCCCTGTGTTGCAATGATTTCAGGCGATTTCCCTTCCATCCTTGACATCCGTGCCTTATGATGTTATATTTATATCATGTTATGTAGTTTTTAATACTATGTGTTGGGTATTTGATATATTTCTGATAATAGGAGATCTGTCATGGAGAAAAATCTCAGATATGGCGTTATGCCTTCGACCATCAGTTTTCAGATCCGTGAGCCGGGTGCGGCGATCACGCATTTTATCGGACTTTTGGGAATCATGGCCGGATACGGTCCCCTTGTTATGCGGGCAAGAAGCTACGGCAGTTTCTGGTCTGTGATCGGGGTTTGTGTCTTTCTGATCACCTCCGGCCTGTTATATGCAGCCAGTTCACTTTACCATACGGTGGTGCTTTCCAAAGAAAAAACGAAGATCTTTAAAAAGATCGACCATATGATGATCTCCGTCATGATCGCAGGCAGTTATACCGCCGTCTGCGTCACCGTGCTTCGTGGTCATATCGGCTGGATACTGCTTACCGTTATCTGGGCCATGGCCCTTGGCGGCATTTTGCTAAAAGCGCTATGGGTGACCTGTCCGAAGTGGATCTCCTCCTGCCTGTATCTGGCCATGGGGTGGGCATGCATTTTTGCCCTGGTTCCACTGTTTCATCTTCTGCCGCACGCAGCCTTTTTGTGGCTGACCGCAGGCGGAGTGATGTATTCCGTCGGCGCCCTGATCTATGCTTTCAAATGCACGGGCTTTAACGAACGGCATATTTATTTTGGCACACATGAGATCTTCCATTGCTTTATTATGGCAGGGACTTTTTGCCATTATATTTTCATGTATCATACGGTGGCGGTGTGGGGCTAACCCCTCATCAGTCACCTTCGGTGACAGCTTCCCCCCAGGGGGAAGCTTTTTTATTTTCAAACTTGAGAACAATTACTATATCTTCAGGAAGTTTTTCAGCATCGTTTTCCCACAGGGTGTCAAAATCGATTCCGGATGGAACTGCACGCCGTAAATGGGATACTCGCTGTGGCGCACTGCCATGACCTCATCCTCTGCCGTTTTTGCCGTTACGATCAGGCACTCCGGCAGCGTTTTTTCATCGGCAGCCAGGGAATGGTATCTGGCAACAGGGCTTACCTCGGGGCAGCCTTCAAAGAGCGGACAGGTCAGGTCAAAACGCACATCCGACTGTTTACCGTGCATCAGTCTCGATGCGTAGGTTACCACGCCGCCGAAAGCCGCGCAGATGGCCTGATGTCCAAGGCAGACACCCAGGATCGGTATCTTGCTGCCCAGGGTTTTTGCCACCTCCATGGTCACGCCGGCCTGCTCCGGTCTTCCGGGACCCGGCGACAGAATGATATGGGAAGGCTTTAGCGCCTCGATCTCTTCTACCGTCATCTCATCGTTTCGAATCACCCTGATATCCGGATCCAGCTCCCCTACCAGCTGAAATAAGTTGTAAGAAAAACTATCATAATTATCAATCAATAAAGTCATATACCTCTCCGTTCTGCTGCCATCCAGGCAGCAATCATCATTTCACTGTCATAAGCAGTTATCCATTCACCAACCGCTTACTCAATTTCCATCTCCAGCGCCGTCAGACAGCTTTTTGCCTTATTCAGGCATTCTTCAAATTCCTTCTCCGGTACGGAATCCGCAACGATGCCGGCTCCGCTTCTGACAAAGACTTTTCCGTTCTTTTTATATGCGATCCGGATGGCAATACAGGTATCCATATTTCCGGTAAAATCGATATATCCGATAGCACCGCCGTAAATCCCGCGCTTGTTATTTTCCAGCTCTGCGATCAGCTGGCAGGCACGGATCTTCGGCGCTCCCGAAAGGGTTCCCGCCGGCAGCACTGCCTCGATGGCATCCAGGGCGTCTTTATCCTCCCGGATGATACCCCGTACTGTAGAGCCGATGTGCATAACATGGGAAAAACGCACCACCTGCCGTAGTGCCTCTACCTCCACGGTGCCGAAGCGGCTGATCTTGCCAAGGTCGTTTCGACCCAGATCTACCAGCATATTGTGTTCGGCCAACTCTTTTTCATCTGCCAGAAGTTCTTTTTCCAGCGCCGCATCTTCCTCTTCCGATTTTCCCCTCGGCCTTGTGCCCGCCAGCGGGAAGGTATGCAACACGCCGTCCTCCAGCTTCACCAGCGTTTCCGGCGATGCACCGGCAACCTCTACATCGGTGCCGGAAAAATAAAACATATAAGGCGACGGATTGATGGTCCTAAGCATTCTGTAGGTATCAAACAAACTTCCTTCAAACGGCGCACTCAGACGGTTGGAAAGCACGATCTGAAAAATGTCCCCTTCTTTAATGTAATGCTTGCCCTTTTCCACCATCTCGCAGTACTGCTCTTTTTCAAACAGCGGCGTCACTTCACCTGTCAGTCTGCCGGGCTGTTCGATGAGTTTTTCACCATTCCGGATCAGGTCCGCAAGGCGCTCCAGTTCGGTTGCTGCTTTTTCATATTCTATTTCTATCTGCTCATCGCTGACACGCTTCCCATCTAACTGCCCGCTATCGCCATTTTCAGACACTGCCGAGGTATTACCATTATCCTTATCCTGCTCTCCATCCAGCCGCATATTGACGATGAGCACGATCTTCTGCTTTAAGTTATCAAAAGCGATCACCTTGTCAAAAAGCATCAGATCCACATCCTTAAAGCCCTCCGAATCCTCCGCCTCGCACCTGACAGCCTTTTCACTGTAGCCTAAGTAATCATAGGAAAAATATCCTACCAGTCCGCCGGTAAAGGTGGGCAGGTAATCAAAGCGGGGACTTTTATAACGGGCAAGAATCTCTCTGAGGTATCCCGAAGGGTCCTCTGTCTGAAAACTCTCGCTGCCCGTGCTCATCTGCCCTGCCTCACAGGTGATGGCCATTTTCGGATCATACCCTAAGAACGTGTAGCGTCCCCAGGTCTCATTGGCCTGTGCGGATTCCAGCAAAAAGCAATGGGTAGATGCTTTCTTCAAAATCCGCATCACCTCAATGGGTGTGGTAAAATCCGACAGAAGCTCGCAGCTGATGGGAACCACATTGTAGTTCCCGCCTGCTGCAAGTTCTTTTACTGTTTCCTTGGTTGGTTGTACGTTCACAATTATCCCTCCTCGTAATTTATCAGTAGTTTCCCGATTTCGAATTCTCATATCGGGTCTTGCACTACCGTTTTGATCATTATCAGCCCCTCATTGGGAAGCCATTATTATGGCTTTTAATTCATTTGTGTTTATTCATAATGTATTTACAACGAAAACACACACCCTGCCAGCGGCGACATCACGATCATCACCATGGAAAAACACAGGGAGTTAACACTGATCAATGTTGCCCGTTGTGGTGCCGGGATCATGTCGTTGAGTTCCACATCCGCCCGGATCTGGATCAGGTCATCCGCAAAAGCCGCAGTAAATCCGCCCAGCGTCATGATAAAAGCCTGCCCCGTAAAGGATGCCAAAAATCCCAAAAACGCCAGGGACACACAGCCTAAAAACAGATAGCCGAACCGAAGTCCCTTGACCTTTTCCGACATTGCCGCGCCCAGCACGCCTCCCATGGACATGACAAAGAGCAGAGGCCCTAACACCCAGTCTGCGATCCCGGTCATGGGAAGCTTTGCCTGCATAAAAATCAGCAGCAGCACGTCGATGGCACCCACCAGG
>JAEEKC010000384.1 GCA_016282215.1 Lachnospiraceae bacterium | reverse complement strand
GATTCTGCAAACTGCCGAATACTGTCTGTCTCAAGATCAGTCATGACGGCCTTGACGCTTTTTGCGGCTTCCTGCGAAGGCTGTGCGGACACAACGGTCTCTTTCTCTTGCGATATGTCATCCTGCTGCACTTCCGGCTGCTGCATCTTCTCCGGCTGAGAGTCTCTCGCATTTAATAACTCTCCGATGTTTAAATTCCCACCCAGTTCGGGATCATCTTCGAGTATGACATTTTCGTTTATGATATTGTTCTGATCGTCATTTATGATATTGTTTTCTGTATCCTTCATAATAACCTCCGTGAAAATGACCGTATGAATACTGACTCGTTTCAACCATAATACCGCTATTTTCTGTATTTGGTTGCATTTTTGCTTTGCGTCGCCGCCCGGACGTCATCTTTTGGTCATTTCAGCTCTAAGATCACGACCTGGGGTCTGTTAAAAAAGCGCGGAGCCGGCGTGCTTTCTCTTCCGAGGCCGCGGCTTACTTCCATCAGACTTCCGTTTTTCAGCTGATAGATCCCATCGACGTACGTAGCCAAAAGTCCCTGATCGGGCGCAAAAACGCCCTTTTTCAAAAACGGGATCAGGATCTGTCCGCCGTGGGCATGCCCCGTCAGGATCAGGTCAAAATCATATTTTTCATAATATGCCGTTTTTTCGGGGCGGTGGCTGATGAGGATCTTAACATGGGAATCATCTGTTTTTGCATAGGCGCTTTGCAGCTGCTTTTCCCAGGCTACAGGGCCAATATCCGTGGGATCATCCACGCCGCAGATATCCAGCACCGCGTCTCTGACAGACAGGCTCTCGCAGTCTCCCGCAAGCACCGCTGCCCCGGTGCTTTTCACATATTCCTTCATGTCTTCGGCACGTCCGCTCCAGAATTCATGATTGCCCGTCACATAATAGGTGGGATATTTTTCAGCAAACTGCTTTACCGCAGTCTTTGCATTATCATCTTTTAAAACATCATCAAAAATATCCCCGCCCAGGATAACCAGGTCCGGGTGCTGCTCATCGACCCTTTTTATCAGCCACTTTTCATCCCTGCCATAGTAGCAGGAATGCAGGTCTGTGACCAGCGCGATCCTTATCTGCTTAAGGTCGCCCGGCAGGTCAAGTGTGACCACCTCCGTTTCCGGGATCCAGGACAGGATCCAGCAGGCGATCAGACATGCTGTCAGTATACCGATAATGATCTTTTTCTTCATAACGGGTTCATTATGCCACAGATATGGTTCGTTCGCAATCAAAATCCTCCTCTTCCAAAAACACGCGTTATATAGTATAATTTCAATATCTATACCTATGCGTCACGGCTGTTTTGAAAAACAAAGAAAAACTGAGGGGTTATATGGAAGGATATTCTGTTTCTCTGTTATTGGACAGCGCGGGTTTTCAGGTATCGACAATCCTTGTCTCTGCCTCCTGCCTGTACTACTTAAAAGTGCATCGCAGCAACTTAAAACAGCTCCACAACAGGCTGTTCCGCCTGATGCTTTTGAATGTCTGCATCACGGCGATCTGCAACCTGCTGTCTGCTTTTTTAAATCCGGTGATCACCGAGGCCGGTCCGGCCTTCTGGGTGCGTTATATCGGGCAGTTTATCTATTTTCTGCTGCACCCGCTTTTGGCACCGCTGTTTTGTTTCTATGTGGCACAGATCACAGGCGCCCAGCGGCGGATGCAAAAATCCCACCGCTTTTTATATGAAGCACCCATGTATGTGTGCATTCTGTTGTCACTGGCCAATCCCGTCACAAAATGGATCTATCATTATGATGAAAACCTGCTCTATCAAAGGAGCGCCGGCGTTTATATCATTTACATCGTCAGCACCCTGTATTTCCTTGCGGCGATCGTCATCCTCTGCTTTTTCTGGCAGGCAGTATCCCGCACCGTCCGCCACGTACTGATCTACTTTTTTGTACAGGTGGCGGTTGGAACTATCGTTCAGCTCATCTTTCCCATGGCCCACACGGAACTGATCTGTCAGGCGATCGCGCTGACGGCCATCATGATCACCGTGGAAAATGAAGATACAAGGCGCGATCCGAGGACGGGCATTCAGAACCATGCGGCCCTTGCCCAGGACATCCGCCGCTGCATGAAATCTAAATCCCCTTTCCATATCATTTCCGTTAAAATGCGAAATCCTCTGAGCCTGATGCAGATCATCGGGCAGGCCAATATCGAAAAGCTCACCGAGATGACAGCGGAATACCTCGCTACCCTCTCAGAGCCCGACACCATTTACTACGTGGGTCCCGGTACCTTCGTGATCATGCTCGAAACACCGGATGAAGAGGCCAATTTTACCATGGCAAGCGCAATCCATGAGCGCTTCCTTACCCCCTGGGATTTTCAGGGACATAAGAATACCTTCGAGGCAGCGGTATTCTTTGCCAGGATCCCCGAAGATTTTCAGACCGAAGAAGAAGTTACGATCTTTCTCACGGCGCCGGTTCCGCGGGATTTCCATCCCATGAGCGGTGTCTGCCGGGGCATGGGGCTTGACTTCATCATCCGCCGTTCCAAGGTGGAAAAGACCATTATGAACGGTCTGAGAAATAAGAGCTTTGAAGTCTACTATCAGCCCATCTATTCCGCCAAGACCATGAGCATCTGCTCCGGCGAGGCCCTGCTGCGTCTCCATGATGATGCCATCGGCCAGCTCTATCCGGATGAGTTTTTACCCGTTGCGGAACGTGGCGGCCTGATCTTTGAACTGGGCGATTTTGTGCTCGAAGAAGTCTGTAAGTTCTTAAACAGCGGCATCCCGATGGAAATGGGCGTAGAAACCCTGCACATCAATCTTTCCGTTGTGCAGTGCCTTCAGACCAATTATGCCCAGCGGATCGTCGATATCGTATCCAAGTATCAGATCCATCCTTCCGCCATCGATTTTGAGATCATGGAATCCGCTGCCACCACAGACTTTGCCGCACTGAACGATTTTGTGGATACCTTACGAAGACACGGTTTTTCCTTCTCCGTGGATGACTACGGCATCGGCTATTCCAACATTCATTCCATCTTCCATCTGGATATCGGCTCTGTCAAGATCGACAAGTCCATCCTGCGGGAGGCGGAGACCTCGGAAACCGGACGTATCATTTTGGAAAGCTCCATCGGGCTGATCAACCGTATGGGCAAAAAGATCATCATCTCCGGCGTGGAAAATCAGAGCCAGGTGGATCTGGCCGCGCAGTTCGGCATCGATTACCTGCAGGGCTTTTATTTTTCCAACCCCATTTCGCAAAGCGAGTTTATCAATGTCTTGAAAGCTACCAAGCTGGCCAAGATCGAAGAGCAGAAAGCCATTGCTTCCAATGAAGCCATGACCAGTTTCCTGGCCAATATGTCCCATGAGATCCGCACCCCCATCAATGCGGTGCTGGGCATGGATGAGATGATCCTGCGGGAGAGCAAGGATGAAAAAGTCCTCGAATATGCCAAGACCATCGAAGGCGCAGGAAGGACGCTTTTATCCCTGATCAATGATATCCTGGACTTTTCCAAGATCGAATCCGGCAAGATGGATATCTTCAATCATGATTATGAGCTTTCCTCCGTCCTTTTGGATGTGACGGGCATGATGCGGATGAAGGCACAGCAAAAAAATCTGACGTTACTCCTCGACGCCGATCCCTCCCTGCCCGAACGGCTGGTGGGAGATGAGATGCGTCTCCGCCAGGTGCTGCTCAATCTTTTGAACAACGCCGTGAAATATACGGAAAAAGGAACGGTCACTTTAAAGGTTTCCTATCAGCAGATGGACAATACCCATATCACGCTGATCCTGGCCGTCAAGGATACGGGTATCGGCATCAAGGAAGAAGAACTGGATAACCTGTTTGTCAAATTCAGCCGCCTGGATATGAACAAGAATAAAACCATAGAAGGAACCGGCCTCGGCCTTGCCATCACCAAGCAGATCCTCACGCTGATGAACGGAGCCATCTCCGTGGAGAGCACCTATGGAAAAGGCTCCACC
This sequence comes from Lachnospiraceae bacterium, assembly GCA_016282215.1. Taxonomy (GTDB): domain Bacteria; phylum Bacillota; class Clostridia; order Lachnospirales; family Lachnospiraceae; genus RGIG7926. Next base: position 598 of record JAEEKC010000384.1, on the reverse strand, counting down.
TTTACGGTACAGCTGCCGCAGGTCATTTCCGGAGAGGGCACCATCGGCAATCTTTCCAACCGGCAGAAGCATAAAGAGCAGGAAGCCCCCGTCCTTCGTCCTTTTATCGCGCCTGATGTGGACCTGTTGGTGGTAGACGATACAACGGTCAATCACGTAGTCGTCAGGGAACTGCTTTCCAAGACAAAGATCCGTGTCGATGAGGCGATCAGCGGAAAAGAGTGCCTGCAAAAAGTCTGCGAAAAACACTATGACCTGATACTGCTCGATTACCGCATGCCGGAAATGAACGGCATCGAAACCCTGCACCATATGGAAGACCTTGCAGAGAATAAGAGCAAAGATGCAGTGATCATCGCCCTGACGGCCAATGCCATTTCCGGCGCCAGGGAGCGTTTCCTGAATGAAGGATTTGCGGATTACATCACCAAGCCGGTTTCCGGACAGCATCTCGAAGAGACGCTGCTTATGCATTTGCCTCCGGAGAAAATTGAATGGCTGGATGCCGATACAGGGGCAGCGGCTTACGCCGTAAAGAAAACCGAAACGAATTCCGTGATAACCTCCAACATATCCCGGGAGAAATCTGAGAAGAACG
>JAEEKC010000383.1 GCA_016282215.1 Lachnospiraceae bacterium | reverse complement strand
GAAAGCGTATTTGGCAAAATCCATCATCTCATCATAGATCCGGTTTGCCACAGCCTCGGGTATGCCCTTTTTCAGACAGCCCGGTACGTGTTCATCCCGATTGCCATAGACAAAGTTGGCCCGCTCTTTTTCCATGACGGACTGTTTCTTCTTACTCATGGCACGGCGCACCAGATCGCTCCTGCCCAGCGTGTAGCCGCCCAGGTCACGCACGATCTGCATTACCTGCTCCTGATAAACGATACAGCCGTAGGTCGGCTCCAAGATCGGCTGCAACAGCGGCGTATCATATACCACCTTCTCCGGGTGGTTTTTGCCTTCAATATATTTAGGGATAAAATCCATCGGTCCCGGACGGTACAGGGAAATGCCTGCGATGACATCCTCTAAGGATTTCGGGCGCAGTTCCTTCATAAAGCCCTTCATCCCGGCACTCTCAAGCTGGAAAACACCGTCCGTCTTGCCGGTGCTGATATAGGCCAGCACCTTCGGATCATCATAATCGATCTTGTCCATGGACAGCTTGATGCCGCGGCTCTCTTCCACCAGCCGGACTGCATCCCGGATCACTGTCAGGTTCCTAAGACCCAAAAAGTCCATTTTCAAAAGTCCCAGCTCTTCGATCGTCGTCATGGTGAACTGGGTGGTAATGCTGCCGTCAGCTCCACGGGAAAGGGGCACGAAATCATCTGCCCGCTGCGGACAGATCACCACGCCTGCTGCATGCATGGAACTGTGTCTCGGCAGTCCCTCAAGGCGCCGGCACATATCGATCAGTTCTCTTGTCTCATCGTCCTCTTCATAGAGCTTTCGAAACTCCGGATTCATCTCCAGCGCCCGGTCCAAGGTAATGCCCAGCTCTGCCGGCACCATCTTGGCCAGCTGGTCCGCCCTGGCATAGGGAAGGTCCATGACTCTTGCTACATCCCGGATCACGCCGCGGGCTGCCATGGTACCGAAGGTCACGATCTGGACGACTTTTTCATCGCCGTATTTTTTGCGCACATAATCAATAACATCCTGTCTGCCTTCCGGGCAAAAGTCCACGTCAATATCGGGCATGGACACGCGCTCGGGATTCAAAAAGCGCTCGAACAGGAGCTGGTAACGGATGGGATCGATATCCGTGATCCGAAGGCAATAGCTGACGATGGCTCCCGCAGCCGATCCTCTGCCGGGTCCCACGGGAATGCCGTGCTCTTTTGCATAATTAATAAAGTCCCAAACGATCAGGAAATAGTCCACAAAGCCAAGCTGTTTGATGGTTTTCAGCTCATGATCCAGGCGCTCACGCAGCGAGCCGTCATCCTCAGGGTAACGTTCCCTGAGTCCCCTATCACAAAGGTAATTCAAATAGGTCCATGAGTCATAGCCCTCCGGCACCTCGTAATGCGGCAGTTTGTACTTGCCGAACTCAATCTCCACATTGCACCGCTCCGCGATCCTGTGGGTATTGTCCAGCGCCACTTGTGCATAAGGGAAAAGTGCGCGCATCTCTTCTTCGCTCTTGATATAGTACTGGCCGCCCTCATAGCGCATCCTGTTTTCGTCGGAAACCCGCTTTCCGGTCTGAATGCAGAGCAGGATGTCATGAGCCTTCGCATCCTCGGCATAGGTATAATGCACGTCATTGGTAGCCACCAGCGGAATGGTAAGCTCATCGCTCATGGACAGCAGCACGCTGTTGACGGTCTGCTGCTCGCTGATCCCGTGATCCTGCAATTCCAGAAAGTAATTGTTTTTCCCGAAGATCTCCTCCATTTCCAGCGCTGCCTTTTTTGCTTCTTCGATCATGCCCCGTTCGATGAACCGGGGCACCTCGCCGGCCAGGCAGGCGGAAAGCGCAATGATGCCTTCATGGTATTTGCGCAGAATCTCTTTATCCACACGGGGCTTGTAATAATAGCCTTCCGTAAATCCGGCGGAAACGATCTTGACCAGATTGGCATAGCCTTCATTATTCTCTGCCAAAAGCACCAGATGATGGTACCGTTCCTCACCGCCGGGTTCTTTGTCAAAGCGGGAATTCGGTGCCACGTAGACCTCGCAGCCGAGGATCGGTTTGATCCCTGCATCCTTCGCCGCACGGTAAAAATCGATCACGCCGAACATAACGCCATGGTCTGTGATGGCGCAGGAATCCATGCCGAGTTCTTTGACCCGGGCGACGCATTCTTTAATCTTATTTGAGCCGTCTAACAGGCTGTATTCTGTATGGACATGTAAATGTGTGAACGACATGGTTTTCTCCCGGATGCTGTTTTGTGAATCAATATTAATACAGTTATAGTATAGCACACATTACCCCGATTGCCATATTTCATTTCAGTAAACTCTCAGCAAAAAAGCCTCCCGTTTGCCGGAAGGCTTTTAGTTATGTAAACCAACTTGTTTCTCTTTATTTCACTTTGATCTTGACCGTCTTGGTGGCTGCCTTATACTTACCGTCTGCCGCAACCGTAACCACTACCTTGTAAGTGCCCTTGACTGCTTTCTTTTTCAGGGTTACTTTACCTTTTGCATTGACACTGATGTACTTCTTCAGCTTTTTGCTGTTGGAAGCCACCGAGTAGGATACCTTACCGGTGCTGTCGGTAGTTACTTTAAGATTTAAGGTCTGTTTTTTCTTAAAGCCTTTCTTTAAGGACTTCTTGGAAGCTTTCACGATCAGTTTGGGCTTCACGGAAGCCTGCGTCTGCTGCTGGCTGTCGGTTTTAGCCTGATCATCGGTTTTGCTGTCGGTTTTGCTGTCGGTTTTGCCATCGGTGTTGCCGTTACCACCGCCTTGTCCATCATCGCTCTTTTTCTCAAATTCCATGGGCTTTGCATCTGCCGGGAATTTAAAGGTCACACTGTCAAAAGCATTTGCGTCAGCCTTGGCTTTGGATGCATCACTCAGTGTCAGCGTATATTCCTTTCCGGCCAGATTGGAAGTTGATGACGGCATGATATCCACCATGTAAAAGATCACTTCTTCTCCGGATTTAACCGGTCCTGCCCAGATAAACATATCCACCGTTCCATCAGCATCAATATCCGTCAGGTCTACCAGTCCTTCGATCTGATTGCTTGATGTCGGGGTTCCGCCGAGTGCCTGTGCTGCCTCCTGGATACCTTTCACGGCTTCCTGGCAGAGTTCTGACTTAATCTGTCCGCTGTCCTTGGCTGCCTGCAGGGCCTTATAAATACCTTCGGAACCGGTTTCCAAATTCTGATATATATACTGACCGTTCTTATCCTTTTGGGTCAAATCCACAGTCGCACTTCCTGCAGCAAATACCGGTAACGCCGAAAGACAAACCATAGCCGCTGTAGCAGCTGCGCCGAGAATCAGTTTTGTTTTTTTCATAGATGCCTCCTATCTTAATTTATCATTAGTATATTGGCTCCGTATTATTTATTTCGGACTTTATACTTCCTAATTTATCATTAGTATATTGGCTCCGTATTTTTCATACTGGTCTTTACACCACTAACGCATACATGGAACTATTTACAGTAACCAATTATGAATAGTATACATCAAATCGAAAGATGATTCAATCCGGCATTCCATTTTATACGCCCGCTGCCGCTTTCAGCGCCTCAGCTTTGTCTGTCTTTTCCCAGGGAAGATCGATGTCGGTACGGCCGAAGTGTCCGTAAGCCGCCGTCTGTCTGTAGATCGGTCTTCTCAGATCCAGCATTTTGATGATGCCTGCCGGACGGAAATCGAAGTTGTCACGAAGGATGGCTACCAGTTTTTCATCGCTCACTTTGCCGGTGCCGAAGGTATCTACCATAACGGAGGTGGGCTGCGCTACGCCGATGGCATAGGAAAGCTGGATCTCACATTTTTCCGCCAGGCCAGCTGCCACTACGTTTTTGGCTGCATAGCGTGCTGCATAAGCTGCGCTTCTGTCTACCTTGGTGCAGTCTTTTCCGGAAAAAGCGCCGCCGCCGTGACGGGCATATCCGCCGTAGGTGTCCACGATGATCTTGCGGCCGGTCAGGCCTGCGTCGCCGTGGGGTCCGCCGATCACGAAACGGCCGGTGGGATTGATGAAGAACTTGGTCTCATCATCGATCATCTCTTTCGGAAGCACCGGATCGAAAACGTATTTTTTGATATCTTCATGGATCTGCTCCTGGCTCACCTCGGGCGCATGCTGGGTGGAAAGTACCACTGCTTCAAGGCGGAAAGGCTTGCCGTTTTCATCATATTCCACGGATACCTGTGTTTTTCCGTCGGGACGAAGGTAAGGAAGGGTTCCGTCCTTTCTGATCTGAGAAAGCTTTAATGCAAGCTTATGGGCCAGCGAAATGGGATAAGGCATCAGCTCCGGCGTTTCGTTGGTAGCATAGCCGAACATCATGCCCTGGTCGCCTGCGCCGATGGCTTCGATCTGCTCGTCGGACATTTTGTTCTCTCTTGCCTCAAGAGCTTTGTCAACGCCCATGGCGATGTCTGCGGACTGCTGGTCAAGAGCTACAAGTACTGCACAAGTGTT
>JAEEKC010000382.1 GCA_016282215.1 Lachnospiraceae bacterium | reverse complement strand
TATCTTTTTGTGCCTGTGCTTTCGTTACGGGATCAACTGTAAAATTCCCGCTGGCAAGGGTCTGCCACATGTTCTTACCTTTTGCTTTTCCGTATGCACCGATCTGACCGTTTAGCGTCTTTTGAACAAGACTGACAAATTGCTTTTGTCGCCTCTCATTAGCCTCCTTAAGCTGACTGACAATCGCTTCTCTGTCTGCCGCACTCATTTTATTGATCTTATAGGTCGAGTTATTTATGCTCTTTAGAGTATCGATCTTTTCCCCGGATTTTTCGTAGATGACACCCTTTTCAGAATCAGTCTTATCAGCCTGTACTTCATTGCTTTGTTTTTTTGCCACACCGGCTGCCTGATTAACAGGAGTCTGCACATAATTCGAGTAATTTGTTCCAACATTCATAGCCATAGTATTTGTCCTCCTTTTTCTACGCTGTTATGCTATATATGCTCGTATTCTTAAACCATCGCATCAAAACATTCACCAATATCAATATCAGACGTTTCCACTTCAGGAAGGCAGTCCACAGAGAAGGATACATTTGATGTATCTGAAGATGATATTGAAGATACACCGGACGATGCTTGTTTCTTTTCCTGTTCCAACCTGTCAAATAAAGCCTTCAGATACTTGAGATCTGCCCGCGTGATCTGTCTTTCTTCCTCACCTCGATGCTTTCGTTTCAATTCCTCTATCTCTTCCTCAGACAGATCTCCACCGGTGCATAAGGCCAGATCCTCCATCTCGGAAAACGATTCCTCCAATAGTTCCTCTTCAAGCTCCTTAATCTCATCCATCATTTTCTGCATCATTTCATCAGAGATTTCTTCGTTTTCTTCCAGGCTTTCCTGCAGCTTATCGGTTTCCAGCCCTTCATCGTCCTCTGCCAGAATCCCGCCGGCACCCATCCCGTTTTCAGCAGCCTCTTCCTGCTCAAGATGCTTTACCTTCCTTTTGGCTATTCTTTGCATTTCTGCCGCATGAATAATGGCTGCCGCAATTTCGCTGTCACCATAATCACCGCTTCGAAGCTTTTTATACAGCCATGACAGTTTTGCCTGCATTTTTGTAACAAGAGGCCGCGCTGCATTTGAAGTTTTCGCCTGCATGATCTGTTTTGATATTTGTTTGAAATTGTAGGGTAGTCTTTTTCTGAGTTTGCCGGAAGAAGATCCTTTTGAGGATCCTTTTGAAGATTTCTTTACCCGAACTCTAAGTCCTCCGGGGACTTCCTGAAAAGAGACTCCGCTGATTCCGTTCATAAGCACCTCTTTTTCTTTTGGCATCCGTGCCAAAACTGTTCGCTATCATAGATATGGAAATGCTGTTACTGTGATTATCGTATATATTTGGGGAATTACAAGGCCTTTTACGCGGACGGTCGTTTTTTTGTTGTGAACTGCATCTCAGCCCATCAACATCACATTCAAAACAAAGACGATCCGTCCTTCTGAATCATCCTGTCTGATCTCAATATCTCCCCGGTATTTCTGTGCTATACTGCGGATGTTTTTTAATCCGTATCCGTGTCCGGCATCCTGTTTTGTGGATTCTATAAGTCCTTCTTCATTTATTATCACCTTGGACTCTGCCAGGTTTTTGACACTGATAATAAACATTCGCTCTTTTGTAACTGATGTGATAGTTACCTTTGCAGATGGAATCTTTCTGGACGCTTCTATCGCATTTTGCAATGCATTAGTCAGGATCACACTCATATCGAACGGATTGATCTGCAAATCATCAGGATAGCCGAATTTGCTTTTGAAAAGGATCTGTTCTTTCTCACAGGTGTCACACACCTCAGAAAGGACCACATCAGTTACAGCATTTCCGGTCTTGATAGAAGGTTGTATTTCATAAAAACGCTTTTGCATTTCACTTACGTATTCTGAGAGTTCTTGGTTCTTTCCTCCCTGGGCAAGTCCTTCTATTATCGTCATGTGATTAGCCATGTCATGCCGCATTGCACGCATTTTTTCATATAATTCCTCAATATGATCCACGTACCGGTGCGTAAGTCCGATCTGCTTACCAACTGACTCCTGAATTATTAATTTCTCCTGTTCTTCTTTTAGTTTCTGGTATAGCGCTAATACAATGATAACGGGGAAAAATGAAAGAACACAAAACAGAATCCTATACGGATTTGCCGGAATGTTCTCATTGATGCTTCCATTCTCCATTCCTTCCATCCATAAATAGAAATATGATGATATGATCGGTTTGACAATAAGGAGAGTACAAACCGGAACGGATAATATACCAAACTCCTGCCATGTCAGTTCATCTGCCTTTCGTACATAGATCCTGTGCATCTTTCGGATCAGCCAAAGCAGCAAAAACATTGAGAAAACATACTGGATCATATTCCATATGATAAACTCGACAACGGCAACCTCTACATAATAAGCATACCAATCCAGTTTCCAGACCAAATCCCGCTCATAAAACCCGATCTCAGAAAACAATTCCAAAACAAGCCAGCTGACCAGTCTGAATACAAGACATAGATATATTTTTTGTATCAGATTTCTCCGCTCGTCCAAAAGCCATACTGCCAATATTGAAACTACAATGATTCCAATTGCAATGATCCTATGGGCATTTTTAGGAAGATCTATATAGGAATTGATTGATACCAGCAGGCCGTATAAAAGAGCAGTAGCATATGTCGCTCTTTTTCTGCTCACAAAAGGATAGAGCCAATAACCAAACAATACCATGGTCAGAACCATAGTCAGTTGTACCAAAATCTTCATGTATAGATCAGAAAAACCTGCAAAATGCGTTACCAGGTACTCCATCATAGTCCCTCCTTGCGCGTATGATAAGACAGACATGCTTTGATCAGTTCCTGATACTTTCCTCTGGCAACAGGTATTTCTTCACCCATTACATTTACAAAGCGGGAGTCGTAAGATCTGACATGCCCCAAATTGATCAGATATGCCCGGTGAACCCTAAAAAAGTCCTTCCCAAGAAGGCTTTCCAGATCAGATATTCTGCCATAATACTCTATATCATCCCTGTCATCCATATGAAGAACGATCTTTCTGTCAAAGATTTCTGCATAAGCGATCTCTGAAATGATCACCCGGGTATTACTTCCGCCGCTTTTAACGGTAATAGTCCGCTCACTCTCTGCAAAATCCTTTTCATTTAGCACTTTTTCAATGTAAGATTGTTCCTTAGCCTTGACGGTTGCTTTTCGTAAGACTTCTTTTATCTTTTCTTTGCCAAAAGGTTTTACAATGAATTGAAACGCATCTACATCAAAAGCGTGAAAAACCTCTTCTTCCACAGCGGTCACAAACACAATCACTGTTTTCTTACCGGAACTTCGTAGTATCTTTGCCGCCTGCATTCCATCGATCCCCGGCATCTGAATATCCAAAAATAAAATATCTGAATGAAAGCTATCCGCCAGTATTCCTTTCGCATTAGCAAAGCATTCTATTTCCAGATCACTCGAATACTCCCGAGCAGCAGCTGCTATCATATCCCTGATTCGTTTTTCATCGTCACAGATTGCAAGTTTCATTGCTTTTCCTTTCCGATCCTCGATCTCATATATATTGATTTTGTTTTCTATACTGGACTCTACAATTCAAAAGACATACTTATATGGTTTTTATCGGCATTTATGATATGCATGCTTCCATAAATGATGTGAACTGCACTTTTTTTGTTGTGAATTGCATATTTACAGGAAATACAGCGCGAAAATGCGCGGGGAACACAATAAAAAAACCGCAAAGTTTGGCATTTAGGGGAAAGAGCGCGAGACGGCGCACGACGGCGCCGGTTGTCCGGTGGACATCTGCTCTGCGAGGACCATAGCGAAGCGAAGACGCGGAGCTGAGACCTCGAACCTCGCGGGCTCGGATATTTCAATTTTGCGCGAGAC
>JAEEKC010000050.1 GCA_016282215.1 Lachnospiraceae bacterium | reverse complement strand
TATCACGATTGCTAAGTTATAAGTTTACTAAGGATGAAAAATATATAGAACATGAAATTGTCAATGCAGGTCCAAGAACATTTATGTTTGCACTTGTGCCTGAATATATGACCGGGAAAAAAGTGAAAGAAGCTTAGATAGAATTATTCCAGGAAACACGACTAACACAGAGGATAACAATGAGAAGTATAAGGGAATACTATTCATAATGCAAATGTATCATCAAATATGCTTCGCTCAAAGTTTTATGTATGCCCGATCTGCGGATATGCTATTGGGATAGGAGGCAGCCAGTTATGGATAATTTTACTTAAAATATGATAACAAATAAGCTGCATTGTGCTATGATTACAAAAAAGAAAAGGGAGGGCTAGCAGATGCCAAATATTGTACCTGTTTCGGATTTAAGAAATTACAATGCGGTTATTGGTCAGGTTACCTACGGGAATCCTGTTTATCTGACAAAGAATGGGAGAGGCGATTGCGCAATCGTAAAGATTAAGGAACTTGATGAATTGCGAGCAATCAAGAGCCTCTTTTCAGAATTAGAGAAGGGTGAAGCTTCAGCAAGAAGAGAAGGCTGGGTATCTATGGAAGAAGCAGAAAAGAGACTTGGCTTATGAGAGAGTGATCGTAAACGAGAATTACACAAATGAAAAGTTTATGGTGTCAGGCACCAAATATTCAAGATCGGATTTCCAAGAATCGGACATAAAGGATAGGAAGAAAGGCATCATAGACGACTTTATTCAGTATGTAACAGATAATTGTCTCTCCTTGTAAGTACTGTGAAATGAGAGGATAGAGGGAAAGAGTGATGAGCAGATTAAAAGAACTTCGCAAATATGTGGATGCTGAGATTAATAAGATGGAAGATCCGGACAAGCGTACCAGCGCGATAGCACACCTCTATGGGGTGTCGCTTGCAGCTACCATGATAGCAAAGAAGCGGGGACTTGATCCGGAGATCGCATCTATGGCGGCTATGCTTCACGATCTTCATGCTTATAAGACCGGCTCATATGATGATCATGCTCATAAAGGGGCTGATCTTGCAAGAGAAATACTTGGAGAACTAAAACTGACTGACGGGACAGAGACTGACATGATCTGTTCCGCCGTTTATCATCACGACGATAAATTGGTGGAAGACAGTCCGATGGATGAGGTTCTAAAGGATGCGGATGTGATCCATCACTGCATGAATGATCTGTCAAAACCGATCAAAGAAAAAGAGCAGGCTCGTTTTGATAAGCTCTGTGCCGAATTTGGAATGTGAGTATGAAAGACGCTGTTTTTGCATATATCAAAAAGAAATACAAGGTCTCGCCGGAGCACCCCTGGAAGAGATACCCTGATAACGCTGTTTTTAGACATGGCGATAACAATAAATGGTTTGCACTTGTTATGGAGGTGAGCGGGGATAAACTGGGCCTGGATACGGCAGGCTATATCCCGGTCATCAACTTGAAGGCTGATGATATGTTCTTTCGGGATATGCTGATTCAGCAGCATGGGATCATACCTGCTTATCATATGAACAAGCAGCAATGGATCACTGTGTTTTTGGACGGTTCAGTAAAGCAGGAGCAGGTATTTGACCTTATAGATGCGAGCTTCCTGGCTACAGCATCGGCAAAGAAGAAACAAAAGATTCGTCCTCCGAAGGAATGGGTTATACCGGCAAATCCAAAGTATTACGATATCATTCATGCTTTTGATGATACGAAAGAGATTAACTGGAAACAGGGGAGTGGAATCAAGGCAGGCGATACTGTCTATATGTATGTCGGATCGCCGATATCAGCGATTATGTATAAGTGTAAGGTAACAGAGACGGATATTCCATATAGTTATCAGGATGAGAATCTGACGATCAAGGCTTTGATGAAGATAAAGCTGCTGAAGCGGTATAAGCCGGATAAGTTCACCTTCGATGTTTTGAAGGACGAGTACGGGATATACGCTATCCGAGGACCGAGAGGAATCACGAACAGTCTGAGTGCGGCATTGAATGGTACGTAAGCGGTGGAATATATATTGCTTTGAGTGTTTTGGGATGTATTGCCGGTGTCTTTATCGGGAAAAAACTGGCGATGCAGTTTGGATGAGACGAATGGACCGGAGGGACGGAGTTATAGGGCCATTTTCAAAGCTGAAGACCGGAAACAGCAACGGTGAACTCTCTTTTTTTTTACGCAAATAAATGTTATACTAAGTCAGCATCAAGAGGGGGTGAATAGTTTAAAAAGAGGAGGTCGATATTTGATGCGAAACTTTAGAAAAACAATTTGCCGATTACTGCTAATGGCCGCAATGATCTTTTTTTTGCCGGCCGGATGGACCAGGGTTTGGGCAGAGTCCAATACGGAAACCACCGGCTCCGGTGATGCATCGGATCCATACGTTGTGTATAACTGGTCTGAACTGAAACATTACCTGGCGGGAGGTGAAAATTATGCGCACATCCGGCTGGGGGAAGATATTACATGTACATCTCCCACTTCATACAACTATCTTTATGTGCCTGCCTATAAACATTTATACCTGGATCTGGCCGGTTATACCATTGATCGCGGCCTGTCAAAAAAAGAAGCGATCCAAAACGGATATGTACTGAGGGTTGATGGTAATCTGGACGTCACATCCACAGCATTTGATTCGAATAATGAGTATGTAAATGGCTGTATCACCGGAGGTAATAACACCCAAAACGGCGGCGGTATCTATCTAAGCCGGGCCTCTGTTCTGACCATTGAAAGGGCTGCAATTACCGGCAATCAGGCCTTAAACGGCGGCGGTATGTATGTTGAGAGTGCTGTCAATACGCTGCATTGCTCCAGGAATACAATGATTTCCAACAATGTTGCCGCAGAGCAGGGAGGCGGTCTGTATCTGGGGCCCGGAGCAAGCTGTGTTCTGGAGCAATACGGCTACAATGGATGTTTTGTTGAGCAAAATAAAGCGAAGATGGGCGGTGGCGTATACGTGGGTGATGCTGCCTCTCTCGTTTTAACGAGTGGGTCGTATTTGAGCAACAATATTACTGATTCGGATTCCATTGATTCTGCTTTTTCAGATGGCTTTGTATCAGACAGAGCTATGATCAAGTTAGGGTATGGCACCGACTGCGGAAAGGTCTATATGCAGTCCGGATCCGAATTGGAAATTGACGAAAAAAAGACGAAGGGTAGCCTCTATATGGAGGGGAAAGCCGGAATCGTTTGTGCTGCTGCCGCGAGTGACGGTGCAGGCGTTCAAAACAGAGAATACAGTGAATACAATTTGACGCTGGCACCGGATTATTGCGGGTATATACGTACATCTACCGATATGAGTCGGGATCAACTCCCGCTGCTAAAGGATGAAAACGGCAATAGCCTGGATCATTCTCTTGTGTGTCTGAATATCGATGAGAATCGTGAGAAAAATGCGGGGATCGTCCAGACCGTATATTTTTTCAAGGAAGCAAAATGTAAGCTTCAATTTAATGAGGTCACCAATATCTATAATGATCCGAACGGAACGCTGACCGGATTCAGTACCAGCTCGAAAGCAAATGAGGGGCAGCATTATGATGTCGGTGCGCTGTTTGGTGTGCCGGAGGGAAGCACGGAAACGGAATTTACGCTTTATGCCGAGTGGGCGAAAAACTCACCGCAGCAGCCTTATCGTCTCACCGAGTGGGGTGAAGTGAACAGTGCGATCAGTCACGATGGATATTTCAGACTGGAGGAAGATCTTTCACCGAAATACTCCAGAGATCCTTTTACCGTTCCGGAGAATACAACGGTTGTGCTTGATCTGAATGGTCACATCATTGACCATGGCTATTCGCAAAAGAATTGGACAAACAACGGATTTATCTTCCGGGTGGAAAACGGTGGAAAACTGATCTTGAGGGATTCTCGCCCGGATCAGGATCATGGCAACAAATTTACCTATAGACAGCCTTACACCAAACAGAGTGTTTCGGCTACCGGCGGTATCATTACCGGTGGCTTTGGAGTATCGGATGGCGGCGGTGTTTATGTCTGCGAAGGCGGAACGTTCACGATGGAAGGCGGTACCATATTCGGAAATCATACAAGGGGTAACGGCGGTGCGGTTTATGTTTGCTCCGGCGGACATTTTACGATGAAGGACGGTGCGCTGATCAACAATAGCAGCGGTAAAAACGGCGGCGGTGTTTATGCCGATGAGGATTCCGCATTTGCTATGGCCGGCGGACTGATCTGTGGGAATACAGCTTCTGTGAGTGGCGGCGGCATCGGTTTTACGGGTGCATTCAGCGTATCCGGCAATACAGTCGTTCTTGATAACCATAAGGGTACGGATCAGTATGCTGCGGATTATGAGAATAACGTGTATCTGTCTACAGGGTCCAAGGTCAGTGTAAGTGCTCCCTTGACAGCATATGATGCAAAAACGTTAACGGGCAGTTTGATCGGTGTGACCGCACAGAGCGCACCCACTGCGGATCAAGGCGTTGACCTTACAACAGGACTTGGCGGTGAAACAACTGATCCACGAGGAAATGCAAGTAATTTCAGAAGTGATAACAAAGCGTTCAAAGTGGCGTTGAGTGCTGCGGGTGAAGCGGTCCTGAAACTCAAAATCAACGGTGAGGACGAATCGGAGGAGGCTGTGGTAACCCAAGTCCCTGTCGCGAACGACCTGACCTGCACGGGATCTGAGCAGGAACTGGTTACGCCGGGAGAAGGTGATGGCGGCACTATGATGTATGCCATCGGCAGTAATGAAACTACCGAGCCCGCCGGCAATGCATATACATCTTCCGTCCCCAAGGCGATCGATGCGGGAACCTATTATGTGTGGTATATGGTAGCGGGAGATTCTGAGCATTATGATTCTGCTGCCGGTTGTGTTTCTGTTACCATCAAAAAAGCTCCCGATAGTGACCCCGGACAGGGCGACCAGGGACAAGGCGGCAAGGAACAAGGCGGCAAGGAACAAGGCGACAAGGAACAAGGCGGCAAGGAACAGGGCGGCAAGGAACAGGGCGGCAAGGAACAAGGCGGCAAACAAGGTCAGGAAGGCGGCGATCAGGGAGCTAAAGATCCTTCCGGTGATCAGGCAAAAGGAATCGTCAAGCCCGGGATCGGAACGATTTCCGCTGATGGGAAGACGCTTACCGATGAAGATGGGGTGACTTACCGGATCATGGAGACGATTTCTGCCGATGAGCTTACAAATGGACTTCCGATCGCGGATCAAAAAAGCGGTGGTAAGTATCGCATCACCAAGATCGTGGTCAAGAAGGGAAAAGACGGCTCCGAACAGGTAAAAAGCGGAACCGTAGAGTATGTGGCTCCTTACGATAAAAACACGACTAAGATCAAGACTTTGGCATCGATCAGGATCCTGGGCGCTTCCTTTAAAGTAACCTCCATCGGGAAACGCTGCGGCAAGGGATGTGAGAAGCTAAAGACAGTGATCGTCGGAACCAATGTGACCAAGATCGGCAAGAGTGCGTTTAGCGGATGCAAGAATCTGAAGAAGATCCAGATCAAAGCTAAGAAACTGAAAAAAGTTAGCAGCGGCGCATTCAAGGGCATTCATAAAAAGGCTGTGATCAAGGTTCCGTCCGCAAAGCTTGCTAAGTATAAGAAACTATTGAAAGGCAAAGGACAGGGAAAAGGAGTCAAGATCACGAAATAAAATGAAGAGCAGCAAAAAGTCGGAACTCTCCGGCTTTTTGTTGTCATACAATAGGAAGAGAGTTTGATCGGAGGAAGACGGATGAGAAAGCAGATCGGATACATAATTGCAGCAATGGCCCTTGCAGCAGTCCTGGCAAGGGATGTGTCCCCGGTAAAAGCGAAGCCGACTTCCTCTGTTGTTGTGACAGATGCAGACGGAGCTGTTTTGCCGGAAAACGATGGGGGGTATCTGCCCACAATGCAGGATGTTGATCCGCCGGCGGCAGATCCAAAGCTGACACCGGACCTTGCAGAGCAGATGATCTATGAGACGGTGCAGGATGCAGGAGAAAACCTTTCCCCCCAGGCGGCTTTTGCGGATCCGCTTCCGGCTGCTTATCCGGCAGGCTATGATCAGACCGAAATGCTGAAGAATTATCTGTCAAATCGGATGATGCCGACGAGAAACCAGAGTCCCTACGGCTCCTGCTGGGCGCATGCGGCAATTTCAAGTCTGGAGCTTTATCGAAACAGAATGCAGAATGTCCCCATCAGCGTCGATGATCTGTCGGAGTATCATCTGGTTCATTTTACCTACGGCGAAGGAAGCACCCAGACTGTTTCGAAGGAGAACACAGGGGATAGCTATGTGTTTGACGGGACGCAGCTTTCCGAGGATCAGGTGAAGAGCTATGGACTGGAAGGGCAAGATCTTCGTGATCTGACCCCGGCGCAGAAGGATGTGGTGTTTTTGGACCGCGGCGGAAATGCCACTGATGCAGGACATGCGCTGATGCACTGGAAAGGAGCGGCAGCGGAAAGCGATGCTCCTTATCCGAGGGTAAGCGTTAAAGCAGACCCCATAAGCGAGCCATCTGCGGGGTGGGAAGCTGTTGAGTATAAAGACGCGGCCAGAATGGAAAACCAGTATAGGATCAGTCTGGAAAGCAATCCGGATCTGGTCAAGCGGTTTGTCAGAGAATATGGCGGGATCCAGACCGGCTATTATCACGCAGCCACAGGACTGAAAGCGACCGATCTTGAGACCGGCGAAGTGATCTATGATGATACCGATGGGCCGGGCTATTTTAACGCCGGGCACTGCAGCTACAACCTGCCTCATGTAAAAGGGACAAACCATGCCGTTACCCTAGTGGGATGGGATGATGATTTCCCCAGGGAGTATTTTAACTATCCGCCGGAGCATAACGGCGCATGGCTGCTCCGCAACAGCTGGAATATTACGGATCAGGGGGATGTATCCGAAAGCACTTATTTTTGGATCTCTTATGAAGATCAGACCCTGAACGATACCGCATACGTCTATACGGTCCAGGAGGAAAAAGACCGGCTGGATCATAACTATTACTATGACGCTTCGATGCACGCCAGCGGCGGCTATCCTAATTCCGAGTCCGCAAGGAGCCTGGCGGCCAATGTGTTCGTGGCCGGCGGAGCAAAGGAGCAGGAAGTGCTGTCAGCAGTGACCCTGCAGGAGACGCATTCCGGCTCGAAACTGACAGCATATGCTGACGGCGGCGTGGGCTATGAGATCCGGATCTATAAGGATCTGGAGTCTGACGATCTGCCGGATCAGGGCACTTTGGCCTATACCCAAACCGGAACATTACCATTTTCCGGGATGTATACGATCTCACTCTCCGAAGGCGTGATCCTGGATCGGGGTGAGCGTTTTTCCGTGGTGATCGAGCTGGATGACGGTAAGATAACGCCGGATGTCGAGTATAGCTTCAGCGATGGCTATATGCGAAGCGACGTTGGATGCGGAGCAAAGGGACAAAGCTTTTACGGAACGCAGATGGAGGGCAGCGATGCCTACAGCTGGGAGGATCATTGGGAAAGCGGCAGCGGGAACTTTTGCATCGGTGCCCAGACCTTGGAGATCCCGACGCTGTCTGTTGTGCGAAGCGGCTCTTCTATAACGATTGGCTGGAGCGCGCCTGCCGATGCACAGGGGTATGAGCTTCGAAGCGCCAGCGCGCCGGATGGTACGTATGAAACTGTTTTTTCCACGAATGATCCCGCGGACTGCGAATTCTCCGGGGCTGTTTCGGACCTTGGAGACCGGTATTACCGGATTTTTCGGAGGGTGGCGGGGGTTACCAATGAACGCAGCGGTTCTGCGCCCATCTACATCAGCCTCGAGGAGGAGACGCAGTCGTTGAACATGACTGCGGACAAGCTCAATGTATCGCTCCCTTCGCCGCAGGCCATATATGACGGCGAAAGTCACGGCGCGACGGCAACGGGACCGGCTGATTATCACGGGAATCTTCGCATTTGCTATCAGCGGATCAAAGACGCTGCGGGAGAAAAGGTGACCGGGGAAGGTATGACGTATGCCGCGCCCTGCCGCGCAGGTACGTATCAGGTCTATATCTCTGCCTCGGATTGCGGCAGGTATTTTGGTGCAAAAAACCTGACGGAAGAGGAGTGGTTTTTTACCATCGCACCTAAAAAGATCACGGAGCAAAATACAGTTGTTACCTGGGACGGCGTATGTGTTTATAATGGAAAAGAGCATACATTTAACGAGTGTAAGCAGGTTAGCTGCGACGGCGTCGTACTGGCGCTTGGCAGTGACAAAGATTTTAGGGTGACCTATAAAGCACCCACCGGACGGATCAATGCAGGGACCATCACCTACACCCTTCACGGGCTCGGCAATTATACGGGGAAGATTACGGTGCTGCAAACGATCCAGCCGATGCCGCTTAATGGCGGTCAGGTTCTTTTTTCGGAAAGCCCTCAGTTTTCGTATGACGGAACACAGAAAACGCCGCAGCCGGTTGTCACGTTGGACGGCGGAGCGCTGTCGGAAAATGAGGATTATACGGTCACGTATGCGGATAATATTCATGCGACAAGCGAAGGCTCAAAAGCAAGATGCATCGTGACCGGAAAGGGAAATTATACCGGCACGCTGGAGGGCACCTTCGAGATCGGAAAACGAACGCTGCGGGTAAAGGCTGTGGATCTGGAGAAAGCTGTCGGCACTGCGGATCCGGAATTTGAGGTAGAGTTTGATGGAGCGGCCAACGGGGAAATCCCGGCTTTTACGGGAGAGATGATCAGAGAAAGCGGGGAAGAGTCGGGGAGGCAGTATGCCATTTTACAAGGGACTTGTCAGATAGCGGACCGGGCAGGAGATGCACAGGGGGAAGACGGATTTTGCAGTGCAGACTATGTGATGCAATTTGAAGAAGGAACTCTGAGCATCAAAGACCGGGTATTGCGAACCGTGACACTGTGCGACCCGCTTGCGCCGAAGGGCAGCGATATTCTGGGTGTCGTGACGGTGGATGATGCCAAAACCCTGGCGTCTTTGCAGACGTTTGCGAAAGAGGGTTATACCGTAGCCGGCTGGATGATGGAAGTGGACGGAGAAACGCAGCCCTTTGATCTTTCTGCTCCGATCCGCCGGGATCTGAAGCTGATGGCAGTCTGGGAGTGCAGTCACGCTGAACGCTTCAGAGAGATTCGCGGTGCAAAAGCAGCGAGCAGTACGGAAGCAGGATACAGCGGAGATGTGTACTGCAGCCTTTGCGGGCGGCTGATCCAAAAGGGGCAGCTTCTTTCCATGGAAGAAAAGAACCCTGAGAATCCCGATGGTCCTGAGAAAGACACCGGGGGTAAGACCGGTGAGACGAGTGAACCGGAGAATCCTGGCGGTGATGGGAAAGATACCGGGGGTAAGAACGGTGATGCGAGTGAACTGGAGAAACTCGGTTACATCGACCTTGGGGACGGCTGCGTAAGGTATGAGAAATGCACAGATCAAAACAGAAAGGCGGTGATGATTCCGGACTCGATCACGGTCAACGGCCGCACATATACCGTTACCGAGATTGGAAAGAGCGCTTTTGCCGGCTGCAAAAAGGTGACTTTTGTAACCATCGGAAAGAACGTAAAAAAGATCGGGAAGAAGGCGTTCTACGGTTGCAAGAATCTAAAGAAGATCACGATCAGGACCACTCTTTTGAACGGGAAGCGTATCGGCGCCAAGGCCTTTTCGGGGATCGCAAAAAAAGCAACATTCCGGCTTCCAAAGAAAAAACACAAGGCCTACAAAAAGATCCTGCTCAAAAAAGGCGCCACCCTGTCAATGAAATTCCTCCCCGCCAAATGAACCGGGAAATCCGGAGTTCGGCTTTTTATTCCCGGCATTTTCAAAAAGAAGCAGTGATGAAAATGGCATTTATATTTTTTCAGCAAAAGGCAGTACAAGCCAAAAGGAACTGATCAAGCGCATTATCGGTTGTTAGCTAAACAAATTTCAGAAAAATACGGTATCTCCATGGGCGTAACAGCGGAAAATAATCACAGAAAAGTACTGGAGCGTGATGATCGGAGAATCGGACGATAGCTTAACACTTGGAGAAGTGGTTGAAAGAGATTACTCCATTTTTGAAAATAGCAGTGAAGTAATACAGGAAAGTTGAAATGTGGATCATACAAACTTTTGTCCCAATCATATTATTATTGACGGTGCTTTCATTCGTGGTTATGCTGCCGGTGTATTTTGTGCGCCGGAAAGAGAATCCGGATGATCCAAAGAACACGATACCGAGATTGCTGCTTGTGGCTGTTTTGGCGGCAACGATCATGACATTGTTTATGTGTTCCGGTTTGATCGCGATGTTCATAGATGATCTAAGAGGATAATCCAAGTTGTAGGGGGAGAAAAATGAGTTTTCCGGAGTTTATGTTTAAAGCTGAGAATATGATCCCTGCTTCCCAGCAAAATACGCCAGATATTGAGGGGTATTACTATACTGCTAACGATGGAAGTCAAATGGCTTTTTGGATATATAAGGCAGACAGAATCTCAAAAGAACACAGGCATGATTATGATGAATGGATGCTTTGTGTTGAGGG
>JAEEKC010000381.1 GCA_016282215.1 Lachnospiraceae bacterium | reverse complement strand
TGGGCTGTCATGCCCTTCCACTTATCCTTGCTTCGGCGGATGTTTAGTGGGTTGTTGTTTCTTATTCCTCTTGGTGTCATAGTGATTTTTGTTTTACCTACGGATTATACGGATTTTACGGATTTTTTCTTTTTACTAACGTTCAGCGCTGTGCTGTGGGGGAAGGCGATGCTGTAGGCGGCGTCGAGGGCTTTAAGGTCTACTCGGCGCGGAGAAAGGCCATTTTTAACTGCAACAATGCAGCGCAACAGCTCGCGATGCTTTCGGGGGTAGAGCGATGGCGGCGGCAGTATGTCGTTGCCACACACCTGCTCATCGTTAACCACTACGTTGTGGCACACCTCCCAGATAAAGTCGTCGGTGGCCTGAACGCCGAACCATGCCTTCAGCACGTTACGTATGCAGAATCGCTTGTACTGCATGCCCAGCATGCGCCTTGTGCGCTCCAGCCTAAGCCAGAGCTGCACAAAGCATTCCTGATTATTCTCTATTTCCATATTTGCGTTTGTACTCTTGGGTTTTACAATAGCGGCCGGTGATGTCGTCAAGGGCCACGTGGCCGCGGGTTATCCAACTGCGCAGGGTGGAGTCGCCAGTGCCCTGCTTGCCGTTAAGCTTGCGCATCTGGTAGTACTCCTCGCGGGTGAACTCGTCGGGCAACAGCTCAAGCAGATTCTGCGGCCCCGACTGGCGCTGGATGTCGATCTCATCGCGCAACTCCTTCTCAAGCTGAGCACCGAAATACAGCATCTTGCACCACAGATTATACTGCTCGCTCCAGCGCACAAAGTCGGCTATCTCCTTGCTCCACTTGTAGCCGTGGGCCACGTATAGCACCATGCCTTTAAGCCAGGCTATTACGTTGGCGCGATAGCTGAGCACGCGGTAGGCCTCGCTCTCATAGAGGCGGGCTGCATCGCGGTTCTCCTGCTTTATCTCCAGTGCCAGCTTGCGTGCCTGCGGGCATTCTATCAGTCCGCTGGCGGCTTCCAGACGGCAGATGTATGGCATCAGCTCGGCGGCAAACTGCTGGTCGTATATGCCGAGCACGGGTGCGGTGTCGTCGTCGTCATCGCTGCGGATGATGGTGGCGATGTCGAGTCGGCTCACTGTTCCGTCGTTCACCATCTTGTAAAAGAATTTACGAGCATTTGGCGGCGTGGTAGATGCGTTGAAGTTCCATCGCAGTGGTGCGATACCCGATACGCTGTCGGCCCCCACTCGCTCCTGTCCGGCCAGCGAGTTGTCGAAGGCTTTTCGTATCAGCAGCCCCACCTCGTCGGCGGTGCCCTTAGATGTTACCTTCTTCAGTGCCTCCACCTCGTCAACCTGTGTGTAGATGTAGCGTTCGCCGTTGTTGTGGGCGTCAACTATTCGCTGGTTGAACACGGCGTCGGTAAGGTTGTCTATCAGCATCTGAATGCAGATGTCTGCAGGGCGCGGGTCTTTTTTCTGCTTGGCGCCGGGGTTCTTCTGTTTCCACTCGGCCTCGCGCTGGCGGTTGGGCAGGTCGCGCTGGCGTATATCCTCCATTATATACTCTATGGGCTTGCGGATGGAGCCTTTACCGATGCTCTGCCTGCCGATGAGCAGATTCATAAAGGTGGCCTCGTGCTCTACGTTATCCCAGTAGCGGAACCGTACGCCGTGCAGATGGGCGCCGAGTGCTGGAAACACGGCGCTGGCCACGGCGGGCTTGTAGTACCACGGCACATTCTTTGTAAGAAGTTTTATTAGTGGCGGCAGGCGCTTTGGCATGGGCGGGGGAGTCTGCATCGTGCCGCCGCAGGCTTTCACCGCAGCCGTTGATTTCATGGCCTGCAGCACCTGTTTCAGTCGGTAGGGCATGCCCTTGCGTGGCTCCTTCAGTGCGTTCTCAAGTGTGTGCTGCCACTCGGCGTAGTCCTCGGCGGTGCATGTGCCGTCGGGCGCGGCCCAGTAGTTGGGTATCACCTGCATCAGTCGCTCCAGCGAGAATCCGCAGATGCCGCGCAAGGTAACGGCCAACTCGAAGGTAAGCACATTCCTGTCGCCCGTGTTTGGCACCTTCCCGCCGTTGAACATCTCCCAGTACTTAGCGATGATATCCGAGAACTCCATGCCGTTGTAATTATTTTCTTGGCACGGATTTACACGGCTCTCTTTTTGAGAGACACTGCTTTCATCGGCACAATTAGCCGTGTCTTTATTTATAAAGCCGCGTTCATCCGTGCCTAAAAACTCCTGCTGCGTAAAGAGCGAATCGTCGAGGTAGAGTAGCTCGTGCTCGGTGGTGGTGTAGAACACGCGGGTGATGTCTTTGGCGCCTTTATCGTAGTCGACGCCGAGCAGCTCACTCGCCCACTTCAGATTGTCTTCCTGACTGAGCTCCGTTTTTCGGGCGAAGACTAAGTGGTAGCCCTTGCCGCGGGCACTCTTTTCAAGCATCTTCAAACCTAGTTCTTCCTTCTTTGCGAGTATGCGCTCCTGCAGCGGCTGCATCTTCTCGGGCGGCACATGGTCTATGTCCATCGCCACGGTGGTGGTGATGCGTTTTGAGCCCTTCAGTGTGCCGTCGTCGTTGGGCAGGCAGCTATAGTTGAACTGCACCAGATCCTTCTTGCGCGATTCATCGCCGCTGCGCACAGCCGCTAATATCGCCGATTGCTCGCCGCCGTTCCTCAACTTCAAGTATTCCTCTCTCGAGCAGATGGGGCGCATCTTCTTCACCCCATCCGCAATATAAATATAATGACAACTCATAATATTCAATGATTAATAGTTTGGGTATCCCAATTTTGCGTTAAGGTAGTGCAGGCCGGCCATGGTCCACGTCATGTAGGTCTTTATTTTCTTCTCGCCCTTCAGACTATAGCTGATGTGGGTGCGGATGGCGGTGTAGCCGCGACCTTCAAGATCGTCGCTCAGATTCCATCGACCACCGCTACGATACTGTATACCCATGTCGCGCAGCACGGC
>JAEEKC010000380.1 GCA_016282215.1 Lachnospiraceae bacterium | reverse complement strand
GGTACGCTTTTTTCCTCATTAAACCAGTTGCGGATATCGAGCAGCGTCAGCACCACTGCGCCCACTGCCAGCCTGATCTTGCCCGTGATCACAAGCGGCACCAGAATGCTGCCCGCGATCATAACGACATGACCTGCCATATAAATACCGAAATTCCGGGCATGCTCGCGCAGCAGATAGCTGGCAAAAAGGAGCGCGGCAAAGCCGAAAAACTCCATGGCCGCCATTTTGATCTGCATGCCGGAGCTGATCACCATACAGCCGGCGATCACTAACATATATAAGAGGATCAGATTGATCAGATCTCTGTAAAGGGGAAATCTTTTTGTTGTCATCCTGTCAGACCTTGCTCTCCCACCAGGTGTAGCGTTCTGCTTTGAACTCGTCTTCCCGCTCTTCGCTGTACATGGCCGGAATGATAAAGTGCACGGAATATCCTTCGCTTCGCAGCGCATCGAACCGTCCGGTGATCTCTTTTTTTCTGTAATTGGAGATCAGGATATATTCCACGTTCTGCCCGTCCTTGCCGATCCTCTCATCCATCAGGCTCACAAACGGACAGGAAGCGGACGATGTGCAAAGCCTGGCCAGCGTTATCTCGATCGCCCTGATATGCGACATATCGGCCCCTGCCTCTACCGACACGTAGGAAAGGGCGGCGTCTTTTTCTTTTTTATTTTTTCCCGCGATCAAACCCGCAGGGTTGTCCCTGACCGCGGAAACATCCGTGCCATTGGTATACAGCGCTGTGGGAATGTGAGACGAGATAAAACGCGTTGCCAGATGCGCCGCGATCTTGATGGCCCACTCACCGATCTCATCCACGTGCAGCATGCTGTTGGTTTCCACGTTTAAAAGCAGCACAACTTTTTTGGAAAACGTCGTATTGTAGGTATTGACGGACAGATTATCATGCCGCGCCGTCACCTTCCAGTTGATGCTGCGGATATTTTCAAAAGGCTGGTAATCCCGGATACCGGCAAAGGTAAAGGGATCCTCATTCAGGCGCAGATTTTTTTCCGTCTCGCCGAGCAGGTTGTTGACCTCATCCGGCAGCTCCTTATGGCGGATCCTGGCCGGCAGGACGCAAACACTTTCCGTTCCTTTTCTGGTCTCGATCATGCGCTCCGTCATAAAAAAGGAACGGCAGATCAGATCCAGGCCATCCGTGGTATAAAAGCCGCGTTTGCTGCACACAAAGGGATAGGTCCTCCGGATCTTCTGCCAGGGCATGATGGTAAAAAAATCACTCCGGTAATACTTGTCCGTCACATTGGTATTGTTTCTTTTTTCAAAAAGAAAGGTCCTTGTGATGGAAAATTTCACCTGCAGAATCGGAATAGGCATATATTTTCTGTTTTCGATCACCTCGCACAGCTCGTTGGTCTGGCCCTCATAAAGCACGTCCCTGTCAAAAGAAAGAGAGGTGCCGAGGTTTTTGTTCCAAAGCCGTCTGTACATGATCGTCTGGATCCAGAACACCAAGGCCGCGAGGAGAAAAGCGATCAAAAGTTTCATGCAAAGTCCTCGCTGGGAACTGTGATCTTTTCCAAGATACCGCTGATGATCTCACGTTTACTTCTATGGTCCGTTGCCGAATAGTATAAAATCCTGTGCGTCAGCACGTCCGCTGCGATGGGCTTGATATCATCCGGTGTCACATAATCCCTTCCGCAGGTCAGCGCATGCGCCTTGGCAATGGTCTGCAGGGAAAGGGCCGCCCTGGGGCTGGCGCCGGTTAAGATATCAGGGTTTTTCCTGGTTGCCTGGGTGATATCCACGATGTATTTTACAAGATCCGGATGGACTTTGACTGTTTTCGCCAATTCCTTCATGGCAACGATATCATCGGTAGTTAGCACGCTCTTACAATTTTCCATCGGATCAAAGGATGCGAACCTGGTCAGCATCTGCGTTTCCTCTTCCTCGGTGGGAAAACCCATGGAAAGCTGCATCGCAAAGCGGTCAAGCTGTGCCTCCGGCAAAGGAAAAGTACCCGCTGTCTCGATTGGGTTTTGCGTTGCAATGACCATGAAAGGCTCACTTAAGCGGCGGCTGACGCCGTCCACTGTTACCTGCCGCTCCTGCATGGCTTCGAGCAGCGCAGACTGGGTCCTCGGCGTTGCACGGTTGATCTCATCGGCCAGCAGGATATTCGTCATGATGGGGCCTTCCACAAACGTAAAGGCCTCCTCTTTTTTGTTATAGATATTCAGGCCCGTGATATCAGCCGGCAGAAGGTCCGGCGTAAACTGGATCCTGGAAAATTTACCCTCAATGGATGCCGCCATGACCCGCGCCAACGTGGTCTTTCCGGTACCGGGAGTATCCTCCAGCAGTACATGGCCGCCTGCGATCATCGACGTAATGACCATATCGATGGTATGCTCATTTCCGATGATGACCTTTTTGATGTTCTCCTTCAGGGCATCCATTCCCTTTTTTGCTTCTTCTAAATTCATGTTTGCATCCCCTTTATACTTTATATAGTGATCATTCAAAGAATCCTTCTCCCGTCACAATATGCAGAAAATGCTGGATTTCTTCCCAGGCTTTCTCCGACTCCGGAAAAGTATTCAATCCCAATTGAAATACATGGAACATTCCGGGATAGACGTGTTCCCGGATCCGCACGCCAGCCGTTCTGGCTTTGGCCGCCACGCTCCTGGTATCATCCAGCAGCATCTCCAGCTCCCCGACCTGCATCAGCATGGGCGGAAAATTGTTGTATACGCCGTAGATCGGCGAGATATAGGGCTTTGCCGGATCATGGTTTGCATAGTAGCCTTTTTTATAAACCAGCGTATGTTTCGATCCGCCGAAGATCGGATCGCTGTCATAATTGTCCTGATAGGAATCCCCGCTCTTGGTCAGATCCG
>JAEEKC010000379.1 GCA_016282215.1 Lachnospiraceae bacterium | reverse complement strand
GAACTTGCTGTTTGCCTTAACCGTCGCATTCACCTTTACACTTTTGCCAACATCCACGGTAACGGATTTCTTGACGGAAAGGCTCTTGACGAACTTCTTTGCCGCAGCCTGTGTATCAACCGGTGTTGCAAGCACAACGGATAATGCCATGACCACAGTCAGCATCAAAGCCAGCGCTCTGCTGAATTTGTTCTGATGATTTCTCATGTTTCCTCCTCCTTTTTGTTGCGACGATCATGCTTCCATGCTTTCCCGGCCGCATTTACCTTTTATTCGCGCCTCCCTGCGCCTGATAACCACATAGAAATACATAAAATATTGTACCATAAAAAAATGCCCTTTACAACCCCGCAGGATGATTGCGGTAACTGTTTTTGGGCATTTTTGCACACTCCGTGAAACTGTCTATATTTTTATGCTACTCGGCATTTTCCGCATCTTTTAACTGATAATACAATCTGTAGATCCGAAGAACTGATTCGTCAATCCTCTCTTCCGATATCTGGCCTTTTTTCACGGCATCCAAAACACCGTTATAAGACTTCTGGAAATTTTTCGTAGCCAGCAGAATGTCAGCGCCCGCTTCGATCGCACCGGCTGCAGCTTCCGCATAGGTATACTTTGTATAGATACAGGTTTTATCCATATAATCCGTGATCACAACGCCGTCATATTCCCACTCGTCACGAACAATATCCGTGATCAATTCTTTCGAAAGGGATGCAGGCCTCTGGTCTCCTCTCAGCTTAGGAATGCCCACATGCGAGATCATCACCATATCTGCGCCGGCTTTGATCGCTTCCTGATAAGGTTTCGAATCCTCGATCAGCTGTTCCTTGCTGCGCTGCGTGGATATCGGTCCGCTGCTGCCATTTCCGTTAACATCTCCATATCCGGGGAAAGAACATACCACGCTCAACACTCCCTGATCTTTCAGGCCGCGCACCATGTTCTTGGCCAGGTCGGCTGTTGTTTCCATATCCGTACCAAACCCATGGCCTGCCGCATAACTTGACGGCGACTTGGAAACGTCTGCTGTCGGTGCCAGATCTACCGTAAACTCATAATGTTTCAGCTGACTGCCGATGGATATTCCCGCGCTGTATGCGCCGGCGCTGCCAAGCGTCTCGCCAATCTCCTTCTGCGAGGCCACCACGTTTTCCGTGATCCCGCTTGTCACAAAAGGACTCTCCGGTCCGCCTGCATCTTCGATAACCAAAAACAGATTCCCCTGACTCATTAGACGGATATTGGAAACCATGGATTTCAGTTCCTCTTCCGACTTCAGATTTTGTTTTTTGATCAGAAGTCCGCTGACCGGATAGGCTGCCAGCTTCTCACCGACTTTGCTGCCGACATTTGTTGGCTCGATCTCTGTTCCGGTCAGTTGGCCCGGTGTTACGATAAACAGTTTTGAGATCTTCTGTTCCAATGTCATTTCCGCGATCTCTTTTTTGATCTCTTCATCGTGTGCGGTAATATCCTTTTTTAACAGGCTGCTAAGCGTATCGTCAGTTTTCGATGAAGTGCTATCCTTCTTCCCGGAATCACCTGCCGTCTGCACTGTTTCCTCAGACGAATCTGTCCCATCCACAGGATCTTCTGTATCTGCCGTTTCGATTGCGCCTGCTTCACCTTCAATGGCTCCGGCTTCGCCTTCAATCGCTCCGGCTTCACCTTCGATAGCTCCCGCTTCACCTTCGATCGCTCCGGCCTCTCCTTCCGTTGTATCTGCTTCGCCATCCGACGCAGATGCAGACTCATCTGTCGTTTCATCTGCGTTTTCATCATCCCCAATATCCGTGGTTTCTTCTTTTACGGAGCTGTCATCGGATGGCAGATCCGCTTCCTCGGCTACCTCACTATCTGCCTCTTCCTGCATGACAACCTGGTCATCTGCCTTACCACTGTCAGTATTCCCCGTTTTTTTCGATGTCACTGCGTGCACAACAGCGGATATGATACCGACAATGATCAGAACCAAAACGAGCGCAGCTCCACCGACAATAGCCAAAGCCTGCAACCGCTCTTTTTTTCTTCTTTTCTTTCTTTTCTCCGCGCGCTCGCTATCTTCCCGCTGCGGATCTGTCTGTTTGTTTTCCAAATCCAATCCCCGTCACCTCGTCAAAGAGCGATGGAACCGGCCTTTCTCTTAGCTGCCGTATCCATTCAAAACATACTGTATCAACCTAAAAACACAATCGTGCTTATTTACTATACAGCAGCAAGAAAATTATGTCAACCATAGATTTCTGCATAAAAGAATTTAGCGGGCGCCAATCCTTACGAAAGACACCCGCTAAATGTCGAAATGATCCATGGGACCTACCTCCATATTCTGTTGTATGCGTTCCAGTCTACTCTTTTGCATCCACTATGCTGCAGCAGGTTGATCATCTGTAGGCCCTTGCTTCACCCTAGCGTACGATCGGCTGAAATCCCGTGACCCCTGATCGGTTAGTCCATTACTGCGATATGCTTTCTGTACTGACTACAACGTCTGATAACCGATGGTTAAATTCTGTTTCCGGTGGAGTGTACCTCCTTTACCTAGTCTCGTGTAACTCATCTATGTAAATGTTTTGTATGAGTAGAATATACACTATAGGTTTATATTTGTCAATACAATTTTATAATATTTTTTAAGTTTTTTTATATTTTCTCAGAAACCGTTTAATTGTTCATACAATTCGCTCTCTTAAACGTTTTCATTACCTCATCCGGACAATTCCTATCGGCCCGGAAAACAAATAACATCCACTGCCGGGTTGGTGCGACAAAAAACCACCTGCATTCGATAATGCAGGCGGTCTGATCTTACATTTTCATTTTTACCCTCTATATCTGCGTCTCTACAAAGATCGTGTAGATCGCGCGGATCGCTTCCTCGAAATCAGCATTATCCACACCGATGATGATATTCAGCTCCGACGAACCCTGATCGATCATTTTGACATTGACATTGGCATGTGCCAGCGCTGAAAAGATCCTGCCCGCTGTTCCTCTGGTAGACTTCATGCCGCGTCCTACAACTGCGATCAGCGCCAGATCTGATTCCATGTCGATGGTATCCGGCTGCGCCAGTTTGTGAATGGCAGCCAGCACCCGCTGCTCTTTTTCCGCAAACTCAGACTGATGTACGAAGATCGTCATGGTATCAATTCCGGAAGGCATATGTTCAAAGGAAATGTCATTTTCCTCAAAAGCCTGCAGCACTTTCCGTCCGAACCCGATCTCGGAATTCATACGGTCTTTTTCGATATTAATAGCACAGAAGCCTTTTTTTCCCGCAATACCGGTGATGACGTATTTGGATTTCTGACAGGTACTCTCAACGATCCAGGTTCCTTCATCCTCCGGCGCATTTGTGTTGCGGATATTGATCGGGATCCCGCCTTTTCTGACCGGAAAGATCGCTTCTTCATGCAATACGCCTGCTCCCATGTAGGCAAGCTCGCGAAGTTCTCTGTAGGTGATGGTCTCAATACTCTGCGGATTCTTGATGATCCTGGGATCTGCTACCATGAAGCCCGATACGTCGGTCCAGTTTTCATAGACATCTGCTTTGCAGGCTTTTGCAACAAGGGAACCTGTAATATCGGAACCGCCCCTGGAAAAGGTGCGGATGGAACCGTCTTCCATGCTGCCGTAAAATCCGGGCACAACTGCCTTTTTCGCATTCGCCAGTGCTTCTGATAAAAGAGTCTGCGTTTTTTCTGAATTCAGGTCACCGTTTGCTTTGAAAAAGATAACCTTTGCTGCATCAATGAATTCATATCCGAGATAGGCCGCCATCAGGATACCGTTCAGGTACTCGCCACGGCTGGCTGCGTAATCCACGCCGACTTTTGCGGCAAAATTCTTTTTGATCTGTGCAAACTCATCATCTAAAGAAACCTTCAGTTTCAGTCCGTCGATGATCTCCTGATAACGTGCCTTGATGGCCTCTAATTCCTTATCAAAGTTTTTATCTTCCCTTGCAAGATCATAGGCTCCGTAGAGCATGTCCGTTACTTTGGTATCACCGTCAAATCGTTTTCCCGGTGCTGAGGGCACCACAAAGATCCTGTGTTTATCACTTCTGATGATGTTTCCGACTTTTTCAAACTGCTCTGCGCTGGCCAGGGAACTGCCGCCGAATTTCACTACTTTTTTCATACAACAATCCTTCTGTTCTTTTTTGTTTCTATTCTGTGTTTTATCAGTTCTCCACACGGATCCTTGCGATCATGGTGGGTACCTGTTTTGCTTTTTCTTCGAAAGCGACTTCGTCCATGGCCTGCGTTAAAAGACCAACCTCATCCGCAAAGCCCGCATCGATTCGCTGACTGCCTTCGAAAACCTTCTCCGCCGCATCTGCATCTTCTGCCGGTACACGGATAAAGAATTTTTTCTCGCGGAAGGTATGCTCCGAAAGGTCAAGCACCTCCGTGCTCCATCCGCCCGGTAAAAGCTGTCCATGGGCCCTGACACAGTCTACCACGTCACCGGCTACTGCACTGGCTGTGGGAAGCTTTCCCGCGCCCGCCCCGTAAAACATAGCTTCGCCAAGCATATTTCCGTGGACAAGAATGCCGTTGAATACATCACTGACAGCATAGAGCGGATTTTTCTTTCCGATCATAGCCGGTGCCACATAGGCAAAAAACTTGCCTTTTCTCTCACGGTACATGGCAAGCAGGCGGATCACAAGCCCCATTCTCTTTGCATAGGTAAAGTCCCTCGGGGTGATCTTGGTGATCCCTTCCGTGTAAATCTTTTCGTAAGGAACATTTTTGCCCGTGATCAGGGATGCCATGATCGCGATCTTGCGTCCGGCATCATGTCCCTCGATATCAGCCTCGGGATTGCGCTCCGCATAGCCCATGTTCTGGGCTTCCCGCAGAACGGTATCAAAATCCGCGCCGTCTTCTGCCATTTTGGTCAGAATGTAGTTGGTGGTACCATTCAAAATACCGGTCACGGCATCGATATGATCTGCAGTCAGACAGGTCACAAGGGGACGGAGGATGGGGATCCCGCCTCCCACACTGGCCTCAAAGAGGTAGTTTGCGCCGTTTTCTTTTGCTACGCCAAGGAGCTCGGCACCCTTTGCCTCCACCAGTTCTTTATTGGAAGTACATACGCTCTTGCCTGATTCCAGCGCTCTTTTGGTAAAAGTGAACGCCGGATTGATCCCGCCCATTGCCTCTGCGATCACAGAGATCTCCGGATCATTTAAGATCACTTCCACATCATGGACCACCAGGTTTTCATACGGGTCGCCGGGAAAATCACGAAGATCCAGGATATACTTAATATCTACTTCCTCGCCGGCGCGCTGTGCGATCAGCTCCTGATTGGTCTTGATAACTTCCACGATACCGCTTCCTACGGTTCCGTAGCCAAATACCGCTACCTTTGCCATGGCCTACTCCTTTTTTCGCCCCTCATCAGTCAGCTGCGCTGACAGCTTCCCCCCAAGGGGAAGCCTTTTTGATTACAAGACAAGTTGTTGATTGTTATATCACTATCATCTGTGAATAGTAACCCTGCTGTCTCAAAGCAGCGGATACTTCTTTGTCAGTTCTTCAACGATGGCTGCTGCCTCTGCGACTTTCTCCTCGCCGCCCTTGATCACCAGTGCAATTGCTTCTGCAACACGGTCCATATCATCTGCCTTTAGTCCTCTGGAGGTGACAGCCGGTGTTCCGAGACGGATACCGCTGGTCACGAAAGGCGACTGAGGATCATTGGGAATGGTGTTCTTGTTCGCAGTGATATGTGCCTGATCAAGGAGTTTTTCAACAGCCTTGCCGGTCAGGCCGAAATTGGTCAGATCTACCAGCATCAGATGGTTATCGGTACCACCGGATACGATCTTGATACCGCGGTCCATCAGACCCTTAGCCAGTGCCTGCGCATTCTCAGCAACCTGTTTTCCATATGCTTTGAAATCATCGGAAAGGGCTTCCTTCAGGCAGACTGCCTTGGCAGCGATCACATGCATCAGCGGACCACCCTGAATGCCGGGGAAGATTGCCTTGTTAAAGTTGTATTTATCTGCTGCTTCCTGATTGCAAAGGATCAGACCGCCGCGGGGTCCGCGAAGGGTCTTATGGGTTGTGGTTGTTACCACATCTGCATAAGGGATGGGGCTTTCATGTACGCCTGCTGCTACCAGGCCTGCGATATGCGCCATATCCACCATCAGCACAGCACCGACTTTGTCGCAGATTTCGCGGAAACGCTTGAAATCGATCTTTCTTGCATAAGCGGAAGCGCCTGCGATGATCATCTTGGGCTTGCACTCTGTTGCGATCCGCTCAACTTCATCATAATCGATGAAACCTTCGTCATTCACGCCGTAAGGTACACAGTTAAAATATTTACCGGACATGTTCACCGGTGAACCATGAGAAAGATGTCCGCCGTGGTCAAGATTCATGCCCATATAGGTATCGCCCGGCTGCAGTACTGCAAAGAACACTGCCATATTAGCCTGAGCACCGGAATGGGGCTGCACATTGGCATAATCACAGCCGAACAGCTGCTTTGCTCTCTCTCTTGCGAGTTCTTCCACAACATCCACGCATTCGCAGCCGCCGTAGTAACGCTTGCCCGGATATCCTTCTGCGTATTTGTTGGTCAAAGGGCTGCCCATCGCTGCCATAACTGCTTTGCTGACCCAGTTTTCGGATGCGATCAGCTCCAAATGAGAATTCTGTCTGTTCTGCTCTGCCACAATGGCCTCTGCAACTTCGGGATCCACCGCTCTTACTTCATCTAATGAATACATGCCCATTCCTCCGTTTATTCTTGTATTTCTGATGTTTTTTCCGTCTTATCAGCCCGATAAGACAGTCACGCCAAAGTATTATAGCACTTTTTATTCTCTTAGAAAAGAAAAATTTTATTTAAAAAATCGAATGATCGTGTCCGTTTATTCGTCATCTTGTCCTGAATAAGAGTTTTTCCGCTCCGCATTCATATCGTAATTCCGTCTGTTTGCCGATGATCTCACCATCGGTATGGGCAAACAGCGGCCGCTCGGTTACAATACGTGCTTTACTTGCTCTGTAATGCTTCACTCCGGGTTTTCCGTAATGCTTTCCTACCAGCAAAAACGGAAGCACAAAGGGTACTGCGATCTTCGGCAGATTCCCCACCATACAGATATCCAGCATGCCATCCGTCGGATCCGCATCCGGCGCAAAAGGAAAACCTCCGCCTTCATATTTTAAGTTCATAAAAGCCGCCACCAGGAAGGTATCGAAATGGATCGGCTCTGTTTCATCATCCAGATACAGATCGCAGCCGCAGGGCCGCAGGGTGATGAACTGTTTCAATGCCACAATTCCATAAATGAGTTTACCGAGGCCTATCTTATTAAAATACGGTTTCAGCGGCGAATTTAAAACCTCTTGGCATACCGACGCATCATAGCCGATGCCGGATGATACCGCAAAGCGTTTCTTTTTCGTGCCGAAGAACACATTTCCCAGATCCATCCGCACTGTGCGTCCTTTTTTTCCAAGTGCCCTCACAGCCTTTGCCGGATCTGTTGATATATGCAGCGCTCTGGAAAAATCATTGCTGGTTCCCGACGGCAGGTAGGTCACTGTCGTATGCGCCAGGTCGTCGATCCCGTTAATGCAGTGATTCAGGGTACCATCACCGCCAAGCAGCAGGATCCGGTTCATCTGCGCCTTGTTTTCATACAGGCTCTGATCCGTGATACGGCTGATATACGCGCTCGCATCCTTTGCCGACTTTGTATGATAAATGATATAGGTCATTTTTGCATGATCCAACAGGCGGCGCAGCTGCTCCCACTTCTGCCTTCCGTTTCCCGATCCGCTGTTGGGATTGACTATGATCTGATACATAATGACTCCTCCGGAATTCATTCCTTATTCTGCTCCGGTTACTCATACCGGGCTTTACACACAAAATATGATGATGTTCTGTCTATAACATTTCCCGAAAGGCCTTCAGTGCCGAAGGCAGGGCATAGTCTTTGTCGATCTGCCCGGGCAATATCAGCCGGTATCCTACCGGAAGAACCGGGCCTTTACTCTCATCTCCTGCTTCCGGCATTGTATCGGCCACCTTTACCAGATACCCTTGCATATGCCATTCTTTATGCGTAAATATAAAAATATCACTATCGGTTTTTTTAATCGAAAGCGGTACAAATCCAAGCTCGGCGGCAAAGCTTTTCGCCTGCGTGCTGCTCACCCAGCCTTCCAGCATCGGATATTCATACATGCCGCCCAAAAGCCCGCCTTCCGGCCGTTTACGGATCAGTGTATATTTATCATCCCTGATCAGCAACACTGTTTTTTTCTCAATTTTGCGCGCGTTCTTTTTCTTTTTATGCGGGATCTCATCTGTCAGATCCTGCTGATGCGCCAGGCATCTGTCCTGCCACGGACAGCTGCCGCACTTTGGCTGTCCGTTGGGAATGCAGACTGTAGCACCAAGCTCCATCATAGCCTGATTCACATCCCCCGGCCGGTCTTTTGGCAAAACCCGGGCAAGATACTCCGCATATTTCTTTTTCGTTTTTGCATCCAGTACATCTGATCGGTCCGCGGTCAGCCGTGTCAGGATCCGAAGCACATTGCCGTCCACAGCCGGTGCGCATTTCCCGAATGCTATGGAAGCTACCGCTCCTGCCGTATATTCACCGATACCCGGCAGACGAAGGAGCAGATCATAAGATGGCGGAAACTGTCCGCCATGTTCCTCCATGACCGTGCGTGCTGCCTTTTGCATATTGCGGACACGGTTATAGTAACCCAGTCCCTCCCAGAGCTTTAAAAGTTTTTCTTCCTCAGCCGCTGCCAGGGATCCTACATCCGGCAATGCCCGTAAAAACCGCTCATAATACGGCATGACCGCTGCCACTCTGGTCTGCTGCAGCATGATCTCGGAAACCCAGATCTTATAGGGATCCTTATCTTCCCGCCAGGGAAGGATCCTTTTGTTCTCATCATACCAGGCAAGAAGTGGTGTAATGATAGACGGATCCGGTTTGATCTCTGCCATGTCTCCGGCGTTTGTCATCTTTTTCATCGCAGCCTGAGTCTTTCGAATTTTTCTTTTGTCATCAGGCAGTTTTTCAGACTTCTGTATCGCTCCTCCACAGGTCCCGGATTCAGCTCGATATCCGCACAGATCGCCATGGTATTCAGCATCTCGTCCGTGATCCTGTGCTTCACGCCGGTCAGTACATTCAGTCTTTCTTCATTGGTCCTTGCCTCTAAGAACTCAAGCACAGCCGGATCCAGACTTCCTTCTCCCTCACCGGCGCCATCATCTGCCGGCTGCGGATCCGGGACTGTCTTGGCTGCAGAAGAGGCCGGAGCAGCTGGAACTGCAGCGTTAGCAGAAACTGTCTGTGTGTCTGAAGCAACCGCTGCAGCAGAAGGTATCTGTCCGACAGCAGCTGCGCCCTGCCCCGTACTTATCGTATTATCGCTTTCTGACACAGACATCTCCCTGCAGGCCATATCTGTTTTCGTATCTGTTTCCGTATTCCCATTAACACCCGATACTGCGTTTTCCGCTTCTTCGGATTCCTGTTCATGCCATCTGTCTTCGGATACCTTTTCAAACCGGTATTTTTGCTTTGCCTTCGGATACTTCCATTTATCCACTTCACTCATGAATTCCGACAGTTTTCTGGTATAGACTTCATAAGGCTCATAAAGTCCCTGATAAACCACTACCGCATGACCGTCGCCGCTGTCCTTTGCCAGCGTCAGTATCTGATAGGAATTCCCCTTGAAATGTCTGTAAACTTCATAGGGTGCCGGATTTCTCCTGGCTTTCGATTCCGGTTTTGATGCATCCATCTTTAAATCCTCCAAATTCATCTCCCGTTTCTGTCTCTGTATTCTCATACCGGGCTACGCACTGCCGTTAATCCAATCATCGTTTCAGCGAACTGTATGCGATCAGCATCATTTCCACTGCAAGACGGTCGCCGATCCGCCCGGTTTTGATGTTCTCCTCATATTGGCAGCACTGCTCCATCAAATACCGGAGCCGCTGCATGGAAAACTGCTCTGACTGAGAGATGTAGAGACCTGCGACATAGGGTTTCAGCCCTGTCCTGTCTGCGATCGAACGGGTATCATAGCCGCGCTGCTTCAGGCTTTTTGCCTGATACATCAGGTTAAACTGCCGGGTGATCAGATACAGGATCCGACTCGGTTTTTCCTTCACGGCCAGCAAGTCATAATACAGTTCCAACGCTCTGTGCTGTTTCTGATTTGCCACGCAGTCGATCATCTCAAAGATCTTGTTATCAATCTGCCTGATCGTGATCCGTTCCACATCCTCGTCGTGGATCTCTTTTGTCTTCATGCAATAGCAGATCAGTTTTTCCAGTTCGTTCTCGATCAGCGTCATATCCGCGCCGGTATAAAGCAGAAACCTACTCATGGCGCCATTCGTGATCTGATAGCCTTCTTTTCCCAGCTGCGCCAGGATCCAGCTTTGCAGGACCGACGCATCCTGCGCGCTCAGCTGCGCCGCATATCCCTTTTTGGATACGGTCTTAAACAGTTTGGTCCGCTTGTCCACTTCTTTTTCCACAAATAAAAAGTAAGTGGTCTCACAAGCCGACTCGAGATACTGCGCCAGTT
Source organism: Lachnospiraceae bacterium (assembly GCA_016282215.1). Taxonomy (GTDB): domain Bacteria; phylum Bacillota; class Clostridia; order Lachnospirales; family Lachnospiraceae; genus RGIG7926. The sequence goes on along the minus strand of JAEEKC010000379.1, from coordinate 5,247 downwards.
CTTCCTGACTGCTTTTGAAAAAGGAACTGTTCTCGATGACGATCAGGCGCCTTGGCGCCAAAAACGGCAATGTTTCCGCCAGATCAATGATCGCCGGGACAGAAATATCCTTCCCGTCAAAATAGCTGTAATTCATTGTATCTTCCGGATCGGAAAGTGCCTTCGTCAGCCGCTTTTTATATGATGCCCTGAGGTAATCCTCTTCCCCGTAGAGCAGGTACATCTGCTTAAAACTGCCCTCTTTGAGATCTTTGTTCAGCGTTTTCATAACCGCTCCATATCTTTACCAGCCGATGACCGGCTCATCAGTTCCTCAGGATTTCCTCAGAACGTTACTGTTTCAGGTGCCTTCGTAAAAGAAGAAAAGGTTGCAGTAGCATCTTTCAGATAAAACACTTCGGTATTGCCGTCATCTGCGGAATACATATTCTGCAGGGACGGATATGCATCGAGCATGGACTGACGCGCCTCTACCCTGTCATCCTCAACAAGTGTTCCTGCCACGCGCAGCCAGTCACCATCCTTAAATGCACAAAGCTCCACCTTGGGATTGGCATGGATCTGTTTGGACACATCTTTTACCTTTCCGGTCTGGATATAGAGTTTACCCTCAAAAATGTGTGCCGTGCCAAAAGGCCTTACCCTGGGCTGGTCACCGTCTGTTGTTGCCAGATAATACGTGCCTGCTTCTTTCAAAAATGTCGCTACTCTTTCCATGTTGTAACCTCCTGAATTCATTATAAGTTTTTCTGTTTCAATTTTACATACCGAAAACAAACCAAACACTTTTATAGTATAACATATTTCCTCATCGGCTACCACAAAAAACTGAACATTTCACCCCCTTCCCCTGCCCAAGCGGTTTGATGCGGATCTGCCCCACTTCTGCGGTCACATAGTACCTGCAACTGATCCGAGCCAGTCTGTTAAGGACCTCTTTATGCGGATGTCCGTAGGCGTTTTCTTTTCCGCAGGAGATCAATGCCACAGACGGATGCAGGTAAGTTAGCATATGCTCACTATTTGCCATCCTCGATCCATGGTGACATACCTTCAGGCAGTCGGCGTGCGTGATCCCGTTTCTTTGCATTGCATCCAGTAATGTTTCATCCGCTGCCGATGTCACGTCACCGGTAAGAAGGATGGAAAAATCCCGAATCCTGCAATACAGCACCATGGAGGTATCATTTTCATCTTCGTATGTGTCATATGCTTTTTCCGCGGACGGATAAAGCATACGGATCCTGATATCGCCATATACCTGTTCCCCTCCCTCAGAAAAGCTTGGATCTATCACACGAATGGGAATGTTGTTTGATACTGCACTATCCTCAATCTTTTTGTATGCAGTGACGAATTCAGAATCTGTTCTTACCGCCAGTCTGCTGACATAAAGCGCTCCGATACTGATCCCTTCTTCTTTCGCCATAGAAAACAGTTCTTCCATAGCCGAATAGTGGTCTGTATGGGGATGCGACAGATAAACAGCGTCAATGTGCCGGATCGCATTGTATTTCAGATAGGGCAGCAATCTGTACTCTCCCACCGCTGTCACATCACTGCTTCCCGCATCCGAGAGGACTGCGTGCCCCCTGCCGTCGCAGATCAGAACACAGTCGCCCTGTCCGACAGAAAGCATATCCACCCGCATGCCCGCGTTTCTCGGGAGCATGAGGATGAATGCGGCGGTAGATATGGTCAGGAACTGTATGATCCGTACATCCATCGGTTTACGCACCGGATGGGCTGGATCTTTGACCCTTGCCACGCAGGTCGAATGACTTTCGCCCGACGCTCTGCCAGCGGGAATCAAACACACAACCACAGCCAGAAGCAGATAATAAACAGCCAACTGCCAAAGGTATGGTCTGCCGGTCAGGATCTTATGAAAAGGCAGGGCCTGAAACATAAGACAGACTTTTTCATAGATCTGCAAAACGATCCGCGCCGGCCAAAGGAAGACCGCGATCCGAAAAATGCCCCCTGCGATACCGCTGACCAAAACCACCGACATCAACGGAACAAGAAGGATATTGAGAATCATGCTATACGGGGGATAGGAATAATAAAACCACAGGATCACCGGCGTTGTGGTCAACGCTACGGAAAGGCTCGCCGCAAGGGCAGCACATACTGACCTGATCCGTCTTTTTTCAGATGATATCCGGCGGCAGAACATTTCCGTCATCGGCTCAGAAAAGATACCGATCCCCAGCACCGCCAGAAAAGAAAGCAGAAAACCTGCATCGGTCAGGTATTCGCTTTTCCCTATCAGCAAAAGGAGTCCCGACAGCGCCATGGCAGTTAAAAGGTCATACGTACGGTTCGTCAGATCTGCAAGGATCTGCAGCCCCAGCATCACGGATGCGCGAACCACCGAGGAAGAGCCACCCACCATAATGCCATACAGGATCACAAAAGAAAGACCGGTGAACGCGCTAAGCAGCAGCGTCAGTCCACAACGCCGAAGGATCTTGTATAAGGTAAGACCAAGCAGCGAGATGTGAAGCCCCGAGATCGCCAGGATATGCGCGATCCCGCTTGCCTGATACAGGCTCTTTATCTCCTTATCCATATCACCACGCATTCCAAGGATCATTGCGCAAAGTACGGAGCCCTCTTTTTCGCCCATTACGCGCAGATAAAAGTCAGCTGTTTTGTCTCTGAAGGCAGCCAGTATCTGCTTAATTGCATTTCCTTTTCCCGCAGCGGACAGCATACGACAGGAAAACATTTTAAAGGCATATCCCTTTTTCCTGTAATAGGTCTGTTCGTCAAACTGCCCTTCATTTTCCGCGGCAGCAAAATTGCCGGCCTTACCCGTCAGCATGATTTCTTTACCCACCAACGCTGAAGGACAGGATCCCGTCTCGTTCATATAACAGAGCACCCGGTTTCTCCGGCCTTTTTCATCTCTCAGATCTTCGCCCTGCATATCATCTCTCAGCTTATCTGTTCCCGACAGGTATACCGCTTTTTCGCGCAGCAAAACAACACGGCCGAGATGATAGATCAGATGCCCGTTTTTTTGCTCATAAGAATCCAGTATTCCGCTGATCCGGATCTGCTCACCGTCCCTGACATACTGCTCATATGAAGGACGCGGCATAAGAGATAAGAAAAACAAAAGAGCGGCAAATACCGCCGAGAACAGACACAACGGTCTTTTGACGTTCATGCGAGAATACCTGCCACGTATTCTCCATGACAGCACACATGCTGCTTATCCATAACGAAAGGCAGCTTCCCGCAAACGGGAAAAACATTTTCTCAATCGTCTGTCTCCGCTGCCGGAACCACGCTTTCCGGCCTGATGATCTCGAGATTTCGATCATAGGGTGTGTCCAGACTGTATTTTTCACGAAACAGGATCTCTGTTTCGCCATTGACTGAGAATTGCACCTTGTTTACATTTCCGAGCTCTACCAGTGAATTCACGATGGAATACAGCGCCACTTCAGGCGAGACGCTCTGTGTTATCGCCAGGAATCCGGTATCCAGGTTCACATAGCAGATCCCATCCTTTTCGATTACCGACAAGACTTTGGTATCACCATTGATCACCGGGTTGGCTCCCATAGCAGCCTCATCTTCCGTCACGCCGCTGATCAGCTGTTCAAGCACCAGTTTTTCTACAGGAATATTACTCGAATATACGACCTCCCGGTTCACCTTGATCAGTCCTTCCCCATCCTCATCCGCAAAATAAAGCGCCAGGGTTACCTTCTCTTCCGTATTGATCTCATTTCCGTTATTATCGATAAACTGGTCGGCGCGCATGATCCCCACCGGAAGTCCGGTCGCGGAAAGCAAAGCATTTCCTCCCACCAAGAACGAACAATAGGAAAGCCCCGGCACCTGCGTCAGCGTACGCACGATCGCCGCTCTCGAAAGGATTTCTCCGCCTGTGGAATAATTGTAATAATCACTTTCAAAATCCAGCGTCACAGTGGATTCCCGGATCGTTACAGACGGCATCGAAACCCCTTCCTGGATTGCCGCCCTGTATGCGGTATTGACCGGTGTATTGGTTAACTGCATCAACAAAAATGTGACAAGCTGTCCCTGATTATCGATGTCGGTTGAAACATCCGTATAGTCAATCCTCGTCTCTTCCTTGTTCACCATGTAAATGTGATATACATTTCCCGTCTGCTCCGGTTCCTGACTGCCACAGCCTGCAGGAAGCAAAAGCCCTAAAACAAGGACGAAAAGGAGTATGATATGCTTTTTTTTATGACGTTTATCCTGCATCATCCCTATTTTCCTTCCTGGCTCTTCAGATAGATCAGCGGTAGTTTCACAAAGAATTTCGTCCCCTTGCCTTCCTGGCTTTCCAACTGGATGCTGCCCCTGTGCACAAGGATCGCATTTCTGGCGATCGCCAGTCCAAGACCATTTCCGCCAATCTCTCTGGAATGCGATTTATCCACTCTGTAAAAACGCTCGAATATATGCTCTTTAGCCTCTTCCGGAATACCGATCCCGTTATCTTCCACCGTGATGTTTGCAAACTGATGATCTGCGTCACAGGTCACCTTCACATAACCATATTCCACGTTATACTTAATGGCATTTTCGATCAGGTTGGACAGAGCCAGTGAAAGCTTCACCTCATCTGCTTCGATCCGCACTTCCCTGACGCTTTCAAACAGCACATCGATATTGCGCTGCTTCGCAATGGGACGAAGGCGTTTTAACAGGCGCTCCAGCAATTCATTCAGCGAAATGCTCTGGATATTGATATCCGTTGAACGGCGGTCCATTTTGACAAGTGCCAGAAGATCCGTGATGATCTCGTTTTCACGATTGATCTCATCGGCAATATCCACCATGAATTCCTGATACAGTTCAATGGGCACATTTTCCTGCATCAACAGGGAATCCGCAAGGACTTTCATGGATGTGATAGGCGTCTTCAATTCGTGAGAGACATTTGATACAAATTCCTGTCTGGATTCATCCACCGCCTTCATCCGTCCGAGCAGATCATTAAATGCCGAAATAATATGCTCCGTTTCCACATAATCGGGAACAGAGATCTGTTCTGTGGAAAAACCGTCCTTCACTTCACTGATGGCCTTGGTCACACGCTCGAAGGGTTTGACCAAAAGCTGCGAAAGCACCCATGCGATCGCCAGCAAAAGAATCGCCGCCAACAGCTGCATGACCGTTGCCCCGGTACTTAAGATCTCAAGGTTCGTCTGGATATTATCCGCAGAAACGCTGGTCAGCAAAACCCCCTTG
>JAEEKC010000378.1 GCA_016282215.1 Lachnospiraceae bacterium | reverse complement strand
TGCTGTTCAGGTTACGGGACCATGACATGGAATCATTTACGTTGTAACCGGAGTGATTTCTATCGGATGAAAGTACGTTAACCTCACTCTGGGTCGTTACTCTGACGCGAACACACTTGCCGTTATAGTAGTATGTTTCGTCACAGTCTTCCTCAGTTGTTTCACCCCAGGTATTGTAATAAACCGTGATCTTGTCTGCAAGACGCATATCCACAGGTCCTAATACCCAGCCGTCCTTATTGGGCGTATAGGTTACAGTGCCCATGGAAACGATGGATCCGTCTTCAGTGGTACCTTCGAGCAGAACAGAATTCTTTGCAGCGATCGTAACCAGTGTTGACGCATTTTCCTCATCACGGACCACGCCTTCTTTACTGATGCCTACATAGAAAGTCTTATCTGTTTCACGGGAACCCTTAATGGGGATCTCAACCTGCTTCTGGGTCTCACCGGGCGCAAAGATGATCTCCTGCGTGCCCGCTTCATAGTCCTCGTTTGCTACTGCAGTCACAGCTTTGGTTCCTACAGTTGCAAAACCGATCTGATCTGTACCGGTCGTACGAGTAACCGTTACAATGGCTTTATCTTCGTCGGCAGTCACTACAACCTGCTTATCCTGCATAGCATAGGTCATTGCTTCTGCTTCATCATTATCCTTGATGTTTACATAGCCGTTATAATCTTTGCCGATATCTGCGCCCTCAGCGCCATAGATCGCAAAAACGATCTGCTCATCGGACTCCGACTTTTCATCATCGAGAGATTCAAAAACGATCTCTTTCTGATATTCGCCGGCCTTAAAGGTCAGAAGCGTTTCCACGCCCTGTGCGCTTTCGAAATATCCGATGGTCTGATCCGTTCCTGCATCCATTGCATTCGCAATATCTTCAGGAGCTGATTCGGGATTGGTCTCAGTCCAGTCATTCTCAGGTGCGCTCTCACCTCTCTGCGCCTCGTATGCCATAGCCAGACCACTCTTCTTTGCTGTGGGTTCTTCCTCAGATTCCTGCTCTTCCGAGGTGTTTTCCGAAACTGACTGGTCCTCATCCTGCGCATCGGAACCGGCCTGCTCAGCGGATACTTTTTCTTCCGTATCCTCTATTATGATCTCATCTGTATTATTCGGTTCTCCCGAATAAACGCCTTGTTCCATGAGCGTTCCGGCATCCTCATCTGCCTTGAGCTGCTCTTTCTTCAGCGTTGAATGATTGACTGTCAACAGGTAGTCATCACCATACTTTGCTGAAATGTCGATGGCTTTAAAATGAACTGTCGCTTCGGTATCGGTGTTACCCTGGCGGCAGACCAGAATGGACGTTTTTCCGCCCTCATCCACGGTCAGCTGCGTTTTATAAAATCCGAACAGACCATTCGGATATTCTTCGTCGCTGACTGCGGTCCTAAGCTGCTCTTTCAGGTTTGCGTCATCCTGCGGAGCAGCCGCATATGCCGGCAAACCTGTCAATATCATGCTGGTTGCCAGCAACATGCTCATTGTCCTTTTCAGTAACTTTTTGACCATGTCTCTTCCTCCCTTTCTCTCTTACTGAACAGATCCCTTTCGTTGATCACTTCCCGCGGATGCAGGTTTTCCGCGACAGGCAATCCTCGAATCCCCACTATGACTTTGATCTGTTTGATGCTTTTGCCCCAATGCAAAAGCACCCGACAGCGGCTGTGCATTCCTGCGCAGCCCCTGTCGGATGCCTTAACATGACAACCCTGTGTTTTTTCCCCTGCTTTTTTTCAAATACATTCGCAAAACCCCATATTCTGCCAATATCGAAAATCTATTTTATTATAGCAAACAGGGGGTGTCGATTCAAGTTTTCTGGATTTACAATTTTTCAATAAAATTCACAAAATTTTCAAAAATTTTTTTACATACAAAAAGACCGTTGCAAACCCGCCCGGATATATGATAATGTTTTCCGAAGGGGGCTGTCATGAACCGTTTTGTCTTATCCTGTGAATCCACCGTAGATATGCCATATTCCTATTTATCAGCAAGGGACATTCCCGTTGCCTTCTATTCGTATTGGGTTGATGGCCGGGAATATCCTGACGATATGCTGCGGGATCCCGAAGCGCTGCCCCGTTTCTACAGCTTTCTTGAGAACGGCAAGCTGCCTTTTACCTCACAGCTGAACGAATACGCTTATACGCAGTATTTCGAATCATTATCGGATCGCGGCGATCTGCTCCATATCGCATTCGGAAGCGGCATGACCAAATCCGTCCAAAACGCGCAGCGGGCCGCTGACGCCCTGAATGAAGCGAACGCGGACAGGAAGATCGTCGTCATTGATTCTCTGTGCAGTTCATCCGGTTACGGAATGCTTGTCGATTATGCGGCCGATCTGCGTGATAACGGCTGTGAAATGGATGAGATCATAAGCTGGGTCATGGCTCACCGGACAAAGATCCATCATCAGTTTTTTTCCCACCAGCTGGATTATTACCGCCGAAGCGGGCGAATCTCCGGTCCTGCTGCCACGCTTGCGACGATCCTGAACATCTGCCCGATCATGAGACTGGATGACGCAGGTAAGATCATTGCCTATGACAAAGTCCGCGGAAAACGCGCAGCCATCCGGCGAACCATTGATACCATGGAGCAGCATGCAGTTGGTGGTGCTTCCTATAACGGCAAATGTTTCATCTGTCATTCCGACTGCCTTGATGAAGCCATCATGACAAGAGCGGCAGTTATGCAGCGTTTTCCGGACATCTCAGGAGATATACGTATCTTTAACATCGGAACGATCATTGCTTCCCACTGCGGTCCGGGAACTGTAGCCGTTTTCTTTCTGGGTGATGATCGTCCTCCAATGGCTTAAACACACTGAAATAAGCTGTCCTCTGCATACAATGACAAAAACAAGAAATCCGGCTGATCCCCCGATCAGCCGGATTCCCTTTTCTATGGTAAACACTTTTTTCACACTTGGTTATTGTATGAAATGCATTCATCATGTCATTGTATGTCACCGGTCCGCCCTCACAGACCCGGAGACTGTCAGTTGTAACAGTGCCTCAACCCTTTACGCTTCCGAGCGCCACGCCGGCGATGATGTACTTAGAAAGGATCAGGTATACGATGATCAGCGGAAGAGCCGTCATCGTCAGACCCAGATAGATGGTTCCGAACTCGGTTCGGTAAATATCTCCGCGAAGGAGGGATACCATGATAGGCAGTGTGAACTTCTTCTGGTCTGTCAACAGGATCATAGGTGTGAACAGGTTGTTCCAGGATCCTACGAACGTGAAGATCGCCTGTGTTGCGATAGCCGGTTTCATGATCG
>JAEEKC010000377.1 GCA_016282215.1 Lachnospiraceae bacterium | reverse complement strand
CAGCAGATCCCGCAGCAAATATTTGAAGAAAAGGCAAACGCAGGTGAACTGAATAAAAAGGGAGATCCTGAAAAAGAAAGTGCTGCGCAGACCGGTGCCTCCGATGAAGAGACGAAGGACGGCGGCAGGGACGAAGCGGCGGACGCTCCGTCCACAGCGCAGTCTGACGGCAGGAATTCCCGGGATAAGACGTCGGATGTCAGAAAACCCGACAGGAAAAGGAGCGGCTCCCGAACTGAAGTTTCCAGGATCGGAGGGATACGGCTTCCTTTTGTCTTGCTGATCGCTTCTCTGGTCGTTGTTCTGATGCTGACGGGGATCATGTCTTATGTGCTCAGGAAGAACCAGACATCTACCTATGAATATCAGATCAGGCAGGCAAAGATGTATGAGCAGCAGAAAGACTATGAGCAGATGCTGATCTATGCAAGAAAAGCAACGGATATCGCAGCCAATTCGTCGGATGCGAAAATGCTGGTGGCGCGGGCTTATGAAGGACTCGGGAAGACGGATGAAGAAAAGATCGTTCTCGAAGGCCTGCTGATCACGGACCCTGCTTTTTCAGAGGCATACAGTGCATTGATCCCGATGTATGAAGCTGAGGGGGAATATGAAAAGATCGCACAGCTCCTTGCCGGCTGTCCCGATCAGGCAACCATCGGAAAGTATTCCGGATACCTTGCTTCACCGCCGGAGTTTTCCGTGCAGGGAGGCGAGTACTCTGAACCGGTTTCCTTAAAACTGCTTGCCAGCGGGGCCGGTACCATTTATTACACGGTGGATGGATCTGAGCCGACGCCGCAGTCACCGGTCTATACCATGCCGATCCTTTTGGACAGCGGGAAGATCAAAGTGCGGGCAATTTATGAAAACAACCTCGGTATCGTAAGCCGTGAAAGCAGTGCAGAGTACAGGATTGAGATTGATGAGGCACAGGCGCAGGAGACTGCGGTGCCGGAGGTGCTGCTTGCGCCGGGTACCTATACAAATCCGCAGGTGGTAGCGATCGCTGCGCCGCCGGAAGGATACCAGGCATATTATACGGATGATGGCAGTGCTCCGGGACTTGAGAGCAGGAAATATGCAAAGCCCATTCCGCTTCCCATTGGAGCAAGTGATTTTCAGTTTGTGCTGTTTGATGAAGAAGGAAATGCTTCGGAGACGGTGTCCTGTCATTACCAGTTTTCCATTGATCTGCCGCTGACGCATGCGCAGGCGAGAAATCTGCTCATGCAGGCGCTTGTGGGTGCCGGTGTTTTAGCTGACAGTCAGGGTAATATCCCCGGCGGAGGGGGCGTTAAAGATTATCAGATCATTTCCGTGATCGAGAACGGCGGAGAGAATTTTTATCTGATAGAAGAGTATTTCCATCCCGAGGATGGAGGTACGCAGCGAACAGGAAACTTTTATGCGGTCAATCCCACTACGGGACAAAGTTATGCAGCCTCAGAGGATGACAATGGGGTCTTCCATCTGAGTGGTCTGTAGGCAAAAGATCGTATTGAAAATATGTGATTAATTATTGGAGGAAAGAGTATGTACGAGATCATCAAGGCTAAGGAACTGGCTGCAAGTATCATCTATTTTGATGTAAAGGCTCCCAGAGTGGCAAGCCGCTGTTTGCCGGGACAGTTTGTCATTGTCAGAGTGGATGCACAGGGCGAGAGAATTCCGCTGACCATCTGCGACTATGACAGGGAAAAGGGAACCGTTACCATCGTCATCCAGACGATCGGCGCGCAGACGACGAAGATGAAAGCACTGAAAGAAGGCGATGCATTCCATGATTTTGTGGGACCGCTTGGACAGCCGTCCGAGTTCTGCAGTGAGGACCCCGAGACGCTGAAAAACAAAAAGATCATCTTTGTTGCCGGAGGCCTCGGAACGGCGCCTGTTTACCCGCAGGTAAAATGGCTTTCCGAGCATGGTGTAAAAGCAGACGTCATCATCGGCGCCAAGACCAAAGACCTTCTGATCTTAGAAGATGAGATGAAAGAAGTAGCCGGGGAAGTTTTCCCGACAACAGATGACGGCTCATACGGCCGGAGCGGTATGGTTACCAATACGTTGAAGGATCTGGTGGAAAAAGAAGGACACAGCTATGATGTCTGCGTTGCCATCGGTCCCATGATCATGATGAAATTCGTATGTCTGACAACGAAAGAACTGGGCATTCATACCATCGTTTCCATGAACCCCATCATGGTAGACGGAACCGGCATGTGCGGTGCCTGCAGACTGACGGTGGACGGTCAGGTGAAATTCGCCTGTGTAGACGGTCCGGAATTCGACGGCCACAAAGTAGACTTTGACCAGGCTATGAAACGTATGACCATCTATAAGACTGCAGAAGGACGCGCCCTGCTGAAACTGCAGGAAGGCGATACGCACCACGGCGGATGCGGACAGTGCAACTAAACTACTGATAATATAGGAGGATAAGACGATGGAAGTCGATGTTATGAAGAAAGTTCCGGTCCGTGAACAGGATCCGAAAGTGCGGGCAACCAATTTTGAAGAAGTCTGCCTTGGATATAACGAAGAAGAAGCGATGGCCGAAGCAAGCAGATGCCTTGGCTGCAAGAATCCCATGTGTGTGAAAGGTTGTCCCGTATCCATTGATATCCCGGGATTTATTGAAAAAGTAAAAACAGGCGAGTTCGAGGAGGCTTACAAGATCCTGTCCAAGTCCACCTCACTTCCTGCTGTCTGCGGCCGTGTCTGCCCGCAGGAAACACAGTGTGAAGGAAAATGTATCCGCGGCATCAAAGGCGAAGCGGTATCCATCGGAAAGCTGGAGCGTTTTGTGGCTGACTGGGCATGTGAGCATGGTATCACGCCCGATGGCGCAACCGAGAAGAAGGGCAAAAAAGTGGCAGTCATCGGTTCCGGCCCGGCCGGACTTACGGCAGCAGGTGACCTGGCCAAGATGGGATATGATGTGACCATCTTTGAAGCGCTGCATGAAGCAGGCGGCGTGCTGGTATACGGTATCCCTGAGTTCCGTCTTCCGAAGGAGCGCGTGGTAGCCAAGGAGATCGAGAATGTGAAGAAGCTCGGTGTGAAGATCGAAACCAATGTCATTATCGGAAAATCTACCACCATCGATCAGCTGATGGAAGAAGAAGGCTTTTCCGCAATCTTCATCGGTTCCGGTGCAGGACTTCCCAAGTTCATGGGAATCCCCGGTGAGCAGGCAAATGGCGTGTTCTCTGCAAATGAGTATCTGACCAGAAGCAACCTGATGAAGGCGTTTGACGAAAACAGCCCGACACCGATCATGCGTGCAAAGAAAGCTGTCATCGTCGGCGGCGGCAACGTAGCTATGGATGCGGCAAGAACGGCCCTTAGGCTCGGTGCTGAGACCCATATTGTATACAGGCGCAGCGAGGAAGAGCTTCCTGCCAGAGTGGAAGAAGTCCATCATGCAAAAGAAGAAGGCATTATCTTTAACCTGCTGACCAACCCTGTCGAAATCCTGCAGGATGAAAATGGCTGGGTAAGCGGAATCAAATGTATCCGTATGGAACTGGGCGAGCCGGATGAGAGCGGCCGCAGAAGACCGGTTGAGATTAAGGGCTCTGAGTTTACCATTGACTGTGACTGCGTGATCATGTCCCTGGGTACCAGCCCGAATCCGCTGATCTCCTCTACAACGGAAGGTCTGGAAGTTGACCGCCGCAAATGTATCGTCGCAGAAGAGGCAAACGGTAAGACGACGAAAGACGGCGTTTATGCAGGCGGCGATGCCGTGACAGGTGCAGCAACGGTTATCCTGGCCATGGGCGCAGGGAAAGCGGGCGCAAAGGGAATTGATGAGTTCCTTTCCGCACAATGAAATAATAATTGATTTAGAATAAGTTGAAAAAAATGAGGTGTCAATAGATGATCTGTCCGATCTGCAAGAATGAATATAGAGAAGGGTTCACGCATTGTCCCGACTGTGACGTGGATCTTGTGGATAGTCTGGATGAAGTCTTAGTTCCCGTGATGTTCGGGCAGGAAGATGAACTGAGAGAGCTTGCCGGGATCCTGAATGGCAGTGGCATCGCGCAGACGGATGTCCGTTTTGATGAGAAAGACCAGATCTTTGAACTGTTCATTCCCAAAGGACAGATTGAAACGGCAAGGGAGATCCTGCAGGCTGTCATGAGTCAGGAAGAGGCGGATGAAGATCCCGAGGCGAATGAAGGCGAAGAGCCGGATTTTGATGGTGATGAGGACGCTGCCGCAGAAATTCTCGACGATGAAGAAACCGAAGCGGATGACGAAGACGGAGAAACGGTTGATTTCGAAGTAGCGGATAACGGCGATATCACGATCATCGGCAGCGGTGATGAGCGGGACGAAGATGTGCGCCTTTCCGGCGTTTATGAATCGAAAAGACAGAAGGCCGAGAATCATAAATCTTCCGCAGGAGCGCTTCTGATCGTTGGCGGTCTCGGAATGGTGGCCATAGCATTACTGAATCTGGACATGCTTCCCATCAAACTCTACGGAGGCTCAAAATATCTGATCAGCGGTGTCATGGCGGTGCTCTTTGTGATCTTCATCGGCATGGGCGTTACGGGACTGAAGAATTATAAGCGGTATCTTGCGGAAGCTGAGGAAGAAGAGGATCTCATCAGCCGCGCGAAAGAGTTTTTGGAAAACACGCTGACCAGGGAAGCGATCGAAGCTGCCGCCGGTGATCATATCGAAGGCGGTGAGAAAGCTGCGGAGCAGTCAGCGAAGAACGAGCTTTTATACTTCCCCAGAATGGAAGTGATCCGCGGAAGGATGAAAGAGGAATTTCCTGAAATGGAAACGGCGCTGCTTGAAAAAATGGCGGATGATCATTACACCGAGCTGTTCGGAGCTTAAGGGAGAGCGGTATCTTGGTAAAGATCGATATCTTGTGTGTCGGAAAACTGAAAGAAAGTTATCTGCGGGAAGGCGTTTCGGAATATGAGAAACGCCTTCGGCGTTATTGCAGTCTGCAGATCATTGAAGTGGCGGATGAAAAAACGCCCGATGATCCGTCGGAGCGGGAGCGTAACCTGATCCTCGAAAAGGAGGCGGAGCGTCTGTCCGGCAGGATTGAGGAGAGAGCCTATGTGATCGCCCTGGCCATTGACGGAAAGCAGTTTGATTCCGTGGGGCTGTCCGAAAAGCTGCAGACGGTGATGTCCGATGGCTATGGGTATATTCAGTTTGTGATCGGCGGATCCCTAGGGCTTCATAAGTCTCTTTTGCAAAGAGCAAACCTGAAGCTTTCTTTTTCAAAGCTCACCTTCCCGCATCAGCTGATGCGCATGATCTTAGCAGAGCAGCTTTACCGGTCTTTCCGGATCGCGGCGGGAGAGCCGTACCACAAATAAATTTTTGAATGAATTTTTGAATGAATATTCGTTCTTGACGAATGCCGATTATCTGTTATAATAGGAATGTGCGTCAGGCACAAATAACCCAAAGTCTTTTACTAAGGGACAAAAGGGAGGTTAGGGGCTAGTCTATGTCAAACGTTATCGTAAAAGAAAACGAATCGCTTGATAGTGCACTGCGTCGTTTCAAAAGAAGCTGCGCAAAGGCAGGGATCCAGCAGGAGATCCACAAAAGAGAGCACTATGAGAAACCGAGCGTAAGACGCAAGAAAAAGTCTGAAGCAGCTCGCAAGCGCAAATACAATTAATGAAACCAAAGACCCCCGGTTTTCCGGGGGTTTTTCATGGTGATCTGCCGCACCTTTCGCAAAAATTTCTTTTCTTTTGTGCTCTGATGTGCTATAATACCCAATATATTGTGCCTGAAGACCGATGATGAATTTGAACGGCATGAATATACGGATCCGATAAACTTGTGATATATTAAGAACAGTATAAAGCCCGCTATGAATATACGGAGCCGATAAACTTGTGATATATTAGGAGGAGAAATGCATCTCGCACCGGAGTTCTTGGATGTAACCAAACTGCAGCTTGTGGAATGCTTTGTGATCTACAGTATCTTAGGCTGGATCGTAGAATCTGCCTATATGAGCATCTGCACCAAAAAACTGACAAACAGAGGGTTCGGATACGGACCGTTTTGTCCGATCTACGGATTTGGGGCCACCATCGGCGCAATCCTGCTGAGCGCTTTTCGCAGTTCCGCTGTGACGCTGTTTTTCGTGGCAGCCATCGGCTCTACCATTTTTGAATTCATTGTCGGCAAACTGATGCAGTTTTTTCTGGGAGATTTTTGGTGGGATTATACGGATAAGCCGTTTAATTTCCAGGGTATCATATGTTTGGAAAGTACGTGCGGATGGGGGCTTTACGGCATAGGCGTTGTCTATTATCTGCACCCCTACGTTCTGAGCAGAACGGTTTTGATCCCGCATCACATCGGCATGTTTGTCTGCTGTATCATCTTAAGCGCCTATATGATCGATTTTCTGTACCATGTTCTGCTGGCTTTGCATATCGATCCGCAGGAAGCCATGGTGGAGAAACCGAAGCATATGATGGAGGTGACCTGGGAAAAGACCAGAGAGCGGACCAGCGGCGCGCTGCTTTATGTAGAGCAGAAAACAGAACATGCCAGGGAAGTGATGGCTGAGAAAAAAGACGCGGCCAAGGTCATGATGATCGAGAAAAGAGATGCGGCCAAGGACCTTGTGATAGAAAAACGCGATGCCGCAATGGGACTGGTGGACGAAAAGCGCACGGCGGTCCTTGACTGGTACAGGACGCATCGCTGGAGATAGTTTATGCAGGAGTTTTGGATAGGGCTGCTGATCCTGGCGGCTTTATATCTGATCATACAGATCGTGGCAGATACGAACCGGTTTCATGTGGTTCGTTATACGATCGATATTACCGGGAGCGGGAAGGATTTAAAGCTTGACAGACCGCTCCGGATTGCTTTTTTATCGGATCTTCATGGGAAACGGTATGGCAGAGACAATGAAAAACTGCTTGCCGCGGTTGATGACATTGGGCCGGATGTGGTACTGATCGGCGGCGATATGCTGACGGCGCATGAAGGTGCTGACATAGAGCAGGTTTTTTCCCTGGTGCGCGCTTTGTCTTCGAAGTACCCGGTCTATTACGGCAGCGGGAATCACGAACAAAGGCTTGCCCTTTATCCGGAGAGGTTCGGTGATCTGTCTGAGCGGCTGGAAAAAGGGATCGCAGAAAACGGTGCGGTACGGCTGATCAATGACAGTGTGCTTTTGGAAGGCTTTCCCGTTGAAATTTCCTCTGTGGAAATCCAGAAACGGTTTTACAGCAGAGGAAGGAAACCGCGGATGCACAGGCAGGATATGCATGACTGCCTGACGCTGAAAGACAGAAGCAGGTTTCAGATATTAATGGCGCATAACCCGGAATATTTCCGTACCTACAGAAGATGGGGTGCGGATCTTGTGTTGTCCGGACATGTGCATGGCGGCATTGTCAGGCTGCCGATCCTCGGCGGCGTGATCTCTCCGAGAGTACGCCTGTTCCCGCAATATGACGGCGGTCATTTTAACAAAGAAAACAAAGATCTGATCGTCAGCAGGGGGTTGGGAAGCCATACGATTCCACTTCGTCTGTGGAACCCGGGGGAACTGGTAGAAATTGAAATAAGATAGATTATTGTTTTTGGGAAATACTATGGCACTGGATATTAAACTGCAGGTCTTTGAAGGCCCGCTGGAGCTTTTGCTTTTTCTG
>JAEEKC010000376.1 GCA_016282215.1 Lachnospiraceae bacterium | reverse complement strand
GCGAACATCAGCGAGATCGCAAAGGAAAGCACGATCGCCTGAAAGTCCTTCAGCGCCGTCATATAGATCATTTCCGTCCATACCACGATCATGACCATGGCAAACCAGAGGCATAACAGGATATGCAAAAACTTTGCTCCGGAAAAGAGCAAAAACACGCCGTAAGTGGCTATGCACACGATCAGTTCGAGAACGACACATCCGTAGAAGGATGGCATGATCTCTTCCTGCTTTTCCTCATAGATCCGGTCTGATACAAATCTGGTCACCACCATATTAAAAATGGATGAGATCAGAAGGGACGCCAGAAGGGAATAGGTCAGCATGCAGTTGAGCAGATCCCTGTCATGGGAATTCATGCCGCCGATCCTTGCCACAAAGGATACTCCAAGCAGCAAAAGCACACCCAAAAACATGGGGCCCACCGTGACGATCCCCGAATAGCCGTAAGCTTTGCAGAGGTTCAGTATTCCTTTCTTGTGAAACAGCCGCTTCAGGCTGAAGCCTATTCCTGCCATCTTTTCAGCACCTCATCATACGCTGCCAGATACTTGCTCATCATATCTTCATGACGGAAATACCGCTGCACTCTTTCTCTTGCCGCGATCCCCATCTGATACCGTTTGTCGGTCTGCAGGCACATTCTCGCCATGGCATCCGTCAGCGCCCGGATATCCATAGGCGGCACGCAGTATCCCGCGCTGCCCAGGTCATCATCCTCTGCCACCTTGGAAACCAGCTCCTTGCAGTTTCCCACATCCGTTGTCACGGCAGGTCTGCCGGCTGCAAAGGATTCGAGCACCGAAAGGGGCATGCCCTCCGATATGCTCGACAGCACTGTAAAGTCAAAGTCCACCATTTTTTCCACTACATTTACCATGCCGAGGAAATAGATGTCCTTGACGCCGAGCCTTTCCACTAAGTCATAGCATTCCTGTGCATATTTTTTATCATCCTCCGGACCCGCAATGAACAGGCGCGCATTCGGCACCCTGTACTTTACGCCGGAAAAAGCATAGATCATGGTCTTTACATCTTTGATGGGCGCGATACGCAGCACGGCTCCGATATCGATGAAGCCGTTAGGCGTTTTCGGTCCGATCTTTTCAAACTGCTCATAGTGGATCCCGTTGCCGATGTAGATACACTTGTCGGGATCGCATCCTAAGTCCACCTGGATCTTTCTGGCCCCTGCAAAGAGGCTTGTGATCATGCCGGCTTTTTCATAAGCGCCGGCGGAAAGCATGTAGAAAAACCGCACCCAGAATTTCTTAAATGCCGGGATGACCCACTTTGCGCGGATGATCTCTTCCTCCCGCTCCCTGGTATAGATCCCGTGCTCCGAGATCATATAGGGCGCATGGTACTTGTAACTGCCGAGCCTTGCCAGGATACCGCTGTAGCCCGTGGCGATGGAATGATAAAGATCGGCCCTTGGCACCTCGGCATGAATGGTATAAAGCACCGGCAAGAACATGGACCGGATGGTATGGAAAAAGTCCGAAAATGCGGTGTAGGTATATTCCTCTTTACAGATATCCGTCAGGATATCCAGAAACTGATGGCTCATCAAAAAGGAAAGGGGCTCGATCTGCTGATCCTGATACATGGCAAACAACGTTTCCCAGTCCGGACGGTCGCAGTCGATGAACTTTCGCAGCGTCTCGATCTGTGCAGGCGTATAGCTGTGCCGCTTGATGCTCTCTTTTGCTTTCAGGGCATCATTTAGGAACAGCTCGTGCACCTCCACCACATTGGATGGCAGCGTATATTTGAATTTTCCCTTCATGGATGCATCCGACGCAATGGCCCAGATCACGAATTCGTGCTGGGGCAGCGCTGTCATGTACTGGTGGATCCAGGTGGACACGCCGCCGGTCACGTATGGATAACATCCTTCCAAGATAACGCAGATTCTCATTGTTTTTTATTCCAATCCTCCGGGCCCCTCACCCGGCACCTTCGGTGCCATTGTTATTCTATACTCTTTCTACTTTCCCGGTCTCATTATCCCGGTTTCGTTTCCCCGTTTTCTATTCTCTTACTTCTGTTTTCCGGCCTCAATTCTATTTGAAGGTTATCTCTACCTGATCCCGGTCAGCCTTCAGCAGATACAGATCATAGGTCACCGGTGTCAGGGTGCCGCCCTCCACGGAATCGATCCTCTTTCTGCCGCCGAGTCTTACCATCATCCACTCTTCATCCTCGAAATGAGAGAATGAAAGGTTTAATTTGTTCTCTTCTTCATTCCACTGTCTCGCCACTCTCGTCAGGTCATAGCGCTGAACCGCCGCTGCCAGTTCCGATCCTGTCAGATAACGGATCTCGGAAGCGCCTTCTCCAAGCCAGTCCATATACTTTTCAAGTCCCGTAGAAAGCACCGGCCAGCCTTCGGCCGCGCCTCGGTCCTCATCAAGGACATCGTCGGGATGCTGGAAATGTGTGCTGACATAGTGGAAGGTCAGTTCGGACAGCGCCGCAAGGTACATATAATCATCGATCCGGTAGCCGGAAACGATACGGGGCGTATTCACGATCCCGTCCTGGGCGGATACATCAAATTCCTGCGCATAGGCAAGGTCCGCCGGCAGATACACAGAAGCGATGACGCGCAGCGGTGTGGTGCTGATGATATCACGGCCTTCTGCGGAAAGCACATTGGAAGGAGGCACATATACCCGGAGCTGTTCCTCGGGAAACAGTTCCTTTGAAAAATCAATGACCTCATTTAATGAGTTTTTCATGGTATAAGGCTTGGACCACTGCACATAACCGTCATACATATCCTGGTAGTCAAAGTTCCTGAGCACCAGCGGCATATGGTTGTAACCGTGGATGCCGATCTCGCCTCCTGCCTCTAAGAGCATATTGCCGAAGAGCAAAAACCGGCTCACATCGGTCTGCCGCTCAAACTGTCCAGTTACCTGGTCGTTGTAATTTTCGATCACAAGGCCGGTATAATAGACGCCATGTCTTTTGCCCATGTCGTAAACGTCGTTCCACCATACCTGGGAATAAAAATCACTGATGGACATGTTGTAATCGCGGGTGATATACTGGGCATCTCCTTCCGGGATCGGCGACGGGAAATCGTCGATATAAAAGGCCGCGCCGTTGATCACCGGATAGACGCAGACATCGCCCATCAGACTGTAGGCTGCGCAGTGCAGACCGCGGTAGGCTTTTTCCATGATGCCGAAATTATCAAAGACCACAGTACCGAAACCGACATTCCGTCTCCAAAGGATCGGCACCGGATGATCCGAAACAGACTCGATAAATACTTCACAGTCATCGGTCAGGGAAACCTCACGTGATGATTCGTAGCTGTCCTCGATCAAATAATCGCGCATCTGGCCGCCGGGCATGATGTCTTTCACAAAATGGACGCCTTCCACTAAGATATTATCCCCGCTGTCCTTGATGCCGCAGATATCGTACATGCTTTCAAAACTGCCGTTCTTTTCCGGCGCATAGAGGATCATCAGGTCGCCGCCGGATTTTACCCACTTTTTCAGGATACTATAGGATGCGGAAAGCTTCTGAAAATGGCTGACCGCTATGACGATCCTTTCGCTCTCACCGATATCGCCTTCGGAGAGCTGTCCTGCCTCGCAGAGCTTATAGGGTTCCTGCATCTGGTTAAGCACCGGCTCGATCAGATCGATGCTCTTCTGGCTGACCACATCCTCTGCTTCGTAGACAACAAGTGTCTGCACATCCGCCGGCAGAGCCTGCTCATCTTCGCCGCTCAGCTCTAAGTTTTTCACCCTGTAGAGCTGATCTTTTGGCAAAAGCGTAAGCCGCTCATCCCGAAGCTCGTACTGCACGTTTGCCTGCACGGTCATCAGGGCCGCGATGAGCGCAATGAAAACCACGCCGAGCACATACATGCCGCCCAGCTTCATGTGGTTATCATAAATATCATTTTCGGTTTTTTTCCTGAATAACTGAAACATCCGAAAAACTCCTGCCTGCATCTATCGTTAATCTTCCCAGAACCGCACCATTTCCCTAAGACGCGTGGTCAGAAAAACGTCCTCTTCCTCCATCTTATCGATCAGCGCGCGGATCTTTGCGCTGTCCTTCTGCAGCATGGCACTTTCCAGTTTATACCGGAAGATCGCATCCCTGCCGGGCCAGTTCTCCTCCATCATGGCGATATCTTCTTCGAGTGCCTCCACATCCGAAAGACGGATATCCGCCTCTGCTTTTTTATTCAAAAGGGTCCATCTGCCGCTGACATTCTCATCCTTCAGTTTCCGGCCTGTAAACTCCGAAAACAGCCGCAGCTGGCTTTTCAGGGCATCTCCCTCCAAAAGGCCGCTGTCAATATAGCGCTCAAGACAGTACAGATACTCCTGGTCGATGGAAGTATCCATGGGATTTTTTGCCTTCCGCTGCGCGATATCATGAAAGGCCAGATCAAATTCCTTCTGGATCTCCGCAAGGGCTGTCGCCGCGTAATGCACAACCTCGGTATCAGGATTCGCCTTTGCCTTGTAAAGCTGGGATACATATTCCTCCGGATTGGCGTAAAGCACATCCACGATCAGCTCGCGCCGTGTCTTGGTATCATTGACCAGCAGCGCCTCTTCAATGGGCACGACTTTGCCGCGCATATCATCACTGTCCACCTGCACGCTGCGCCGGACACTGTAATACTGCTCCTCGGAAACATCGGTCATCCCCTCCGGCAGATGATGATCTCCTGTCGCTTCCGTTTCCTCGAGGCGCCTTGTTTCTTCTGCACGCTTTACCCCGTCCTGCGTTGCCCAGGGAAGACGCGTAGTGATCCCCCCGTTATGCATCAGCGCCTGAAATCCCTGCAGCGGTCTGCCGTTTGCATCGGCGTCCGCATTCAGCTGCGTATAAAGCTGCAGCGGTCCCCAGATCGGGATCATCACCGCGATCCACAAAAGAGCGCCGCCGGCTTCGATCCGCCTTTCATGCCAGGCGTACAGAAGCACGATACAGAGTATGATATGTACAATGTAAATGAGAATGACAAAAGCCATAAACTGCGCTCCTAAATTCCTTCCACAATTCTGTACTCGACACCACCCGCTTCAAGACGGTTGCCGATGATCTTGAAGATCTCTCCCGTGATCTGGGAAAGCATCAGATAATGGTTGCCCTCCTGATCGTCGCCAAGTTCATCACTGTGACGGATCATGCCCTGCAGTTTTTCACAGGTGGCAGGGAAATCATCCGTATAGATCTGCAGCAGCACATAACTTGCCACACCGGCATCCGCCATCTTACGGCGTGACTGCAGCTCCTGATCAAAGTATTCGGGCATCAGGATCGTTGTGCCTTCGTAGTATTTTTCACCTTCAATGGCTTCCTGATACTCAAGCGCCCTGAGGAAGGAAACCTGGATCAGGTTGCACAGGATGGTAAACAGGTTCAGATAGTAAAGCTCCATCTGGCCGACGCCTGCCTCATAGATACAGATCATCAGACGGACTTTTTCACCTGCCAGGATACCGTAAGCATACATGGGATAACCCGGATCAAGCTCCGTGTTTTTCCAGGTTGCACCGGAAAGAATTGTTTCATAGACTTCATGATAAATGCCGATCTTCAGGGATTTGCCAAGACGCTGGTTCATCTCGCCGGAGCAGGCCACCAGACGGCCGTAGGCCTGATTATCATCGAGGGTATAGATGGCAATGGAATGATTATCCAGAATGTTTTCCAGCGTATAGATACCGTTCCTGAAAATATCCGCCGGCGCATTACTGTTGAGTTTTTCCACTGCATCGAAGATCTTGCCGAAACTGTCCTGATACCCTAAGATCTGCTTTTTATACTCATCTTTGTTATCCACCACGGACTGGTAGACATCATTCAAAAACAGGTATTTCTCCTGCAGCGTATTTACCTCTTCCTGGGCAAATTCCAGTTTTTTGCTTAAGTTGTTGCTGATATATCCGGTGATGGAACCGGTCATGATATAGATCGCGAAGGGAAGCCAGTAATCCATGTTGTAAAAGAGCATGGTAGAAGTAACACCCGAATGGGTATAGTCATACAGAAGGGAGATACACTCCATGACACCGGCTACGATACCATAACCCATGCCGTAAGTCGTTCCGAAGATCAGAATGAAAAAGAGCCGCAGGTCCACATATCTGAAATAGACCGAATCCGTTGTGTAGCCGAGCAGTACCTGCACCAGCAGAAACAGCAGCACAAGCTCGATCACCTTCACGGTATTTGAAGAAAACTTATTCCATACCGCTCTCGCCCTGTCCTTTACCGTTTCCTTCGGCTGAACAAAATCCTTATAGCGCCGGTAGTCTTCTTCCAGATCGGCGATCACATCATCCGTTGCGATAAAGCCGTAATTCTTCCGGACTCTTTCTGCCTGCAGCTTCGGATCCCAGGTACGTTCATAATACCTGGTCTCATCATATGTAACCTCCAGGGTGGGCCTGCATTTTTTCAGGCTTCCGCCAAGGTCACGCATGGCATGTTCATAGCCCGAATAAACGGCATATGTCCCGCTCTCGTCCATGGTCTCTTCGGTGACCGCCACCAAAAGCTCCGTCAGGTCCCGGATACTGATAAAGTCCACGGGCTGGGTTTCCTTAAAATGAAAGGCGATGGGTTCATCCTTCAGGACATGGTCAAAATACCCTGTCACCCTGCCGGCAAAAGCAGGATTCCCTGACAGGAAAGGCACCCGCAAAAGGATCGTCCGAAGGTTTTCCTTTTGCGAACAGAACTGAAGAAGTGCCTCAGCCTGCGCACAGCAAAACGCCTTGGTATCCACATATTTTCTTTCATTCGGGTTTTCCGGATTCACGCCGGGCTCATAGACCTGGCTTTCCCAGGAAAAGACGGCCACCAGCTTGGAGATCTCATGCAGTCCGCAGCTTCTGACCATGGTTTCGATCTTTTTCGCCTCATCCGTCAGGCCTCTTCCGTCATCTAAGTAACCGGAAAAGAACCATACCGCATCCGGACTATGCGCGGACAGCAGCCTGTCAAAACCGCCTTCGATGGTCTCTTCTTTATAGATATGCAGCCTGCCGGCATACTTTTTGGGCGCAATATCCACAGCTTCGCCCTTTTGCAGCAGGACAACTTTATAGAATTGCAAGATCCGTTCAATCTGCTCCGTTCCGAGGACTTCCGTGTTTCCGCAAAGAAGCACACAGGACGGCTGATTGGTGTTTTCCTGTTTCATCTTTTTCTCTCTTCATCCCCAAATGTATATTTGTCTTATACCCACTCGAGTATCTGACTGACATTTTCAATGCGCACAAGGCGCATATTGCCCGGGATGCTCCCGAGCTTATCCGTTCCCGCCTTTGGCAGAACGCAAAGTTCAAAGCCCAGTTTTGCCGCTTCCGCGATCCGCTGGGACATCTGCGTCACCGCCCGCACTTCACCGGACAGTCCCACTTCTCCGAAGGCGACTGCCTTATCAGGAATCGGTTTGTTTTTATAACTGGAGATCAGGGCCAGCACAACACCAAGGTCGAGCGCCGGTTCTGCCACCTTCATGCCGCCTGCCAGGTTCACATAGGCATCCATGCTGCCGAGGTGCAGTGATAATCTCTTTTCCAAAACCGCCATCAGCAGGTTGACACGGTTATAATCTATGCCCGTTGCCTGTCTGCGCGGCAGCTGGAAGGATGTATCGCAGACCAGGGCCTGCAGCTCGATCAGTACCGGCCGCGTGCCTTCCATGGCACAGACCACTACGGAACCGGCAGCATTCTGCGGCCGTCCGCTGAGCATATACTCCGATGGATTCTTCACTTCCGCCAGACCTTCCCGGCACATTTCGAAAACGCCGATCTCATTGGTGGATCCGAAACGGTTCTTGACCGCCCGCAGGATCCTGTAAGAAGCATACCGGTCGCCTTCAAAATAGAGCACCGTGTCCACCATATGCTCAAGCACTCTCGGACCGGCGACAGTTCCTTCTTTTGTCACATGACCGACAATGAAGATCGCCACGCCTTTGCTCTTTGCGATCCGAAGCAGGATTCCCGTTGCTTCCCGCACCTGGGATACACTTCCCGGCGCTGAGGTTGCGCTTTCGCAAAACATGGTCTGAATGGAATCGATGACTACCACCTGCGGCGTTTCCCGGTCGATAGCCGTTTCTATCATCGCAAGATCCGTCTCGCAAAGGAGCGTCAGGCTGTCCGTAAACTCGCCCATCCGCTGTGCCCGGATCTTGATCTGCTTTAAGGATTCCTCGCCGGATACATATAA
This sequence comes from Lachnospiraceae bacterium, assembly GCA_016282215.1. Taxonomy (GTDB): domain Bacteria; phylum Bacillota; class Clostridia; order Lachnospirales; family Lachnospiraceae; genus RGIG7926. Next base: position 14,639 of record JAEEKC010000376.1, on the reverse strand, counting down.
CACCCTGCAATCCTGTGCGGAAAGCTTCTGGCACATCTGAAGAAGCAGCGTGGACTTCCCGATCCCGGGATCACCGCCCACCAGGACCAGCTGTCCCGGCAAAATGCCGCCGCCCAGTACCCGGTCAAGTTCACCGATCTTCGAATAAAACTTATCCTCCTGCGACATGGAGACCGCAGACAGCGTGACCGGTTTTCGATACTCCCTTGTCTGTTTGCCGGATGCCGACGTTCCCCCGGCCGCGCTGCGCGCAGCAGGCTCTTCTACAAAAGTGTTCCACTCCCGGCATCCCGGACACTGTCCCATCCATTTCGTGGATTCATAGCCGCAGTTTTGGCAAAAGAACAGGGTTTGTGATTTTGCTTTTGCCATGAAATTACGCTTCCTGTACCCGGATCCTGACCTCGCCCTTTTCCTCAAGTTCAACGCTGAGGGAAAGCTTGCCGCCGAGGTTTGTGCTCATCTTACCGATGCTCGCATCGTCAACAAATACTTCATATTCCGTATCGTCTTTCATGCCCAGGGTGATCTGTGCATCACTGTTTCCGCATACAGAAAAAGCAACGCCCTTTTCATCCTCCGAAAAAGCTTCCACGCTTGTTCCCGGAACCGATTCATAAAGGAAAAGTCCGTTCTTTTCGAGCTTGGTCAGCGCGCCGTAAGTCTTTACCTTATAGACATCTCCGCCGCTCTCGAAATCTTCCTTCTTCGCCTTTTCGGAAAGGGTGTGATTACCGAAGCTGATGCTCCCGTTTTCTTCTGTTCGCAGTAATTCCTGGATTGCTGCCATAGTGTTTTCCTCCTATATGTAGTGGTTTGTTAATTGCCCCTCATCCGGCACCTTCGGTGCCACCCTCCCCCCGGGGGGAGGGCTGCGGACGCAGGACCTGTTCTGATTCGTTATTGTGTCCCGGTATTATTTGATCGGTGTTTGTCGCTGTTATTTTTCCGATTTCTTCCCGGTATGAAATACAACCTTGCCGCCGGCAAAGGTTGCGGTCACGCTGTCTCCCGCTTTGATCTTGCCCTCTAGGATCTCCTGGGAAAGGGCATCCTCCACTACGGTCTGGATCGCGCGTTTTAAGGGACGGGCTCCCATTTTGACATCACAGTGTTTTTCGATCAGATGCTTTTTCAAAGCAGGACTGACGGTAAGGGTGATCTCCATCTGCTCCTTGCAGCGCTTCGCCAGATTTTTGGACAACAGTGTTACGATCTGGGAAAGCTCAGGTTTTGTCAGGGGATGGAATACCATTATCTCATCGATCCTGTTGATGAACTCCGGTTTGAAGATGCTCTTCACCTCTTCCATAACGCCGTCCTTCATCCGCTGATAGTCCTTCTCTTCGCTCTTTTCCGCTGCAAATCCTAAGTTCTTGGGAGCTACGATCCGGCCTGCGCCTGCATTACTGGTCATGATGATGACCGTATTCTTAAAGCTGACCTTTCGTCCCTTGGAATCGGAAATGTGTCCGTCATCAAGCACCTGCAAAAGCACGTTGAATACATCCGGATGCGCTTTCTCGATCTCATCGAAGAGTACCACGCTGTAAGGTTTGCGGCGCACCTTTTCGGAAAGCTGTCCGCCGTCATCAAATCCCACATATCCCGGCGGGGAACCGATCATTTTGGAAACGGAATGAGATTCCATATACTCCGACATATCCACACGGATCAGTTCGTTTTCCGATCCGAACATGACTTCGGCCAGGGCTTTGGAAAGCTCAGTTTTTCCCACACCGGTAGGACCGAGGAATAGGAACGATCCGATAGGTCTGTTCGGATCCTGCAGTCCGACCCTGCCGCGGCGCATGGCTCGTGACAGTGCTGATACTGCCTCTTCCTGTCCGATCACGCGCTTATGCAGGACTTTTTCCAGTTTCAGCAGCCGTTCGCTCTCCTGCTCTGACAACTGCTTGAGCGGCACCTTTGTCCACTGTGAGACCACACCTGCGATATCATTTGCCGTCACATTTTTGCTGCGCTCTTTCTGCTTAGCCATATGACGGTCCATGATCCTTTTATACTTTTTCTCCAGCTCCTGCTGCCGGCATCTTTGTTCGTGGGCCTGGGCAAATGCTTCGAATTTTAATGACCGCTCGATCTGCTCATCCAGCTTTTCGATCTGCTCCTGATATTCCTGCGCCTTTGCGGGAATCTCGATCTTCTGCATGCGGATAGCCGAAGACGCCTCATCGATCAGGTCGATGGCCTTATCCGGCAGATTCCTGTCATTGATATAACGGGCGGAAAGCTTGACCGACGCATCCACTGCTTCAGGCAGGATCGTCACCCCATGATGTTCTTCATATTTATGCTTGATGCCCTCGATGATAGCGATCGCTTCCGAAATGGTCGGCTCGGCCACCTCCACCTTCTGGAACCTGCGCTCTAATGCCGCATCCCTTTCCAGGTATTTTCTGTATTCTTCGATGGTCGTTGCACCGATGAGCTGCAGTTCGCCTCTCGAAAGTGCGGGCTTTAAGATATTCGAAGCATCAATGGAACCTTCAGCTCCACCGGCACCGATCAGGGTATGGATCTCGTCCATGAACAGGATGATGTTGCCGGCACTGATCACTTCGCTCATGACCCGCTTGATCCGTTCCTCAAACTCGCCCCTGTATTTACTGCCGGCTACCATGGATGACATATCCAGCATGACAAGCCGTTTGTCCAGCATATCCGGCGGTACTGCGCCATCCACGATCCGCTGCGCAAGTCCTTCCACAATGGCCGTTTTTCCGACGCCCGGTTCCCCCACCAGACAGGGATTGTTCTTCATGCGGCGGCTGAGGATCTGGATCACTCTGGCGATCTCATCCTCCCTGCCGATCACGGGATCTAACTTCCCGTCTGCTGCCATCTGTGTCAGGTCTCTCGAAAACTGATCGAGCGCCTTGGTTGCAGAGCCGTCCTCAGCAGAAGCGCTTGCAGACAGCTGTCTTAAGTCTTCGCGTACTCTTGCGGGATCTGCACCGATAGCGGCTAATGTATCGGCATAGAGTTTTGACAGATTCACTTCCATGGAGATCAGAAGCCTGACCGCAACATTATTCCCTTCGCGGATCATGCCCATCAGGATATGCTCGGTTCCGATCCGGTTTTCGCCGTACGCCACCGCTGCTTTTTCCGCCTCTTCCAAAACCGCGCGCGCCCGCGGGGAATAGCCTTCCCGCTCCATGATCGCTACATCGGAAGGAGGCGCCACCAGATTGGTGATCAGCTCCTTTACCTGCTCGAGGGAAACGCCGTTTTCCTCTAAAACGCAGGCTGCAATGCCGTCACCCTGCGCCAGCAGACCGATCAGCAGATGCTCCGTTCCAACATAATTTTGCAGATAAGCCCTGGCGGCCTTCTGCGCTCTTTGTAATACCTCTTCGGCCTTTGCCGTATATTTCATGCTGATACCTCAATTAATTATTTGTTTTTCGATTCCGAATAATCATATCGGACTTTACACTATCTCAATTAATTACTCTAAGACTCCCCTGTAAACTCATCAAAAATGTGGTCCACCATGCCATGGATCTCTTCGCGGGACATTCCCCTGCAAAGTGCCCTGGCCAGGACCACTTTCAGATTGTTTTCCGTTTCCGCCATGGCGCGCAGTCTGTCGATATCTACCGCGATCACGGCACCCTTGCGACGGTCGACTTTGACAAAGCCGTCCTGCCTAAGCACGGAATATGCCTTATTCACTGTATGCATGTTGATGCCCACTGTCTCTGCAAGGGAGCGCACCGAGGGAAGTACATCCCCCTCCCTGTATTGGGAGGTGGCTATACCATAAATGATCTGGTTGCGAAGCTGCAGATAAATGGCCTCATCGCTGTTAAAATCAATTTCAATTATCATTTTTCCTGTTATCCACGTTCAAATAATCAAATTCGAAATCCGTATCCTGTCCGCTCTCATCCTGCGCGCCCCTGACAGAAGGACCGCTTTCTTCTCCGAGCGTAAAGATCGGAACACTTCTTTGCTGATCTGAAGAAATCTCCGGCTGAACCACAGTAATGGGAATCTTCCCTGTCGTATAGGTTACGCCTTTATCCGTCACCTTCTTGGTTACCTTCGGCCTGCCGTCAGCACTTTTTGCTGCCGGTTTCTTCGGCACACTGTCGATCGTGATCTCTTCCGATCTGGGTCTGGTCTGTTTCCTGACGCGCGCGCCGCCTTCCTTCTCTGGCATGACGGTTCTCGTCGTGCTGCGGGATTTCAGCGCCGCATCCACATCAGCCATCCTTGCAGTCTGCGATCTCTTCACCGCATTCTCCGTCATGGAGCGGATCTCACTGTCAATATCAAATCCGTCTGATTCCATATCCTCGGGAAGCTTTACAGGCGCTTTCTTTTTCACCTTTTTCACGGTAGATGAAGCTCCCTCATTCTTCGGTCCGCGCTCCGGCGCGATCTTCATATCATCATCTTCATCCGGAAGAGGCGTGATATCATACGCATCTTCTTCTCTGACAGGACGTTTTTTCTTCACTGTCTTTTTGCGGACAGGAGCGGGCTCTTCCTCGGGATAGCTTTCTTCCGAAAAACTATCATCAGAAATACCTTCATCAGAAAAATCATCTTCCGGCATCACAATCTTCTTCTTTTTCTTTTTCCTCGGCCTGTCAAGATCATCCGGCTGGTCTGCGTAAGGATCATCCTTCGGCAGATCGTTCATATCATCAAAGTCATCATAACGCAGGGTTACATCCTCGCCTCTCTGCAGTGCCATGACAAGGATCACGATCAGGGAAATAAACAATGCAACACCGAGAACGATCATGACCGCAATGGCACGCTTGCTGAACATTCCTGTGGATGATCCGCTTCCTGTATTCAGAAAATGAACATAACCGCCGCCAAGCAGATCATACAGGTAATAGTCCTGTCCGCCGTTCTGATCAAAGGCATAGAGCAGGCAGACGTTTTCTCTCTGCTGTGCCGTTGCATCTTTCAGTTTGCCGCATGACACAAAGCTGCCTCCGATCTCACATCCTTCCGTCACAAAACCCTTCGGAAGTGACGAGGGCAAAACTGTGGGAATGATATATCCGCCGTTTGCAGAAGCGATCCGGACAAAGCCCTGGAATCCTTCCGTAGCCGCATCATAGAGGAACAGCTTCGGCGTATTGTCAATATTCGAAGTCGCGCAAAGTACTGTCATGCCGCCTTCCGCTAAAACGGCTGCTTCCACGCTTTCTCCCGCATAGGTGATCGCCGTTTTGCTGCTGCCGGAAGGAAGAAGCGCATCGTCAAATGTCGGCTGGATCGTATAGGAATTCTGTCCTACAAGGATCGTCATTCCGCTGCCCTTACTGGTGCCTCCGATGCCTGCGCCGGCAAATAATCCACCGGACGAACTACTGCCGTCTCCGGTCGTAACCGCAGGGGCCGCACCGGTCGTATCCGCTGCCGTCGTTTCCGCCGGCTGTGCTGCGGTCTCTTCCGGCTGCGCAGCTGCCGCTTCGACAGCAGAGGTATCTCCGCGAACGATCGTAAAATGATATGTCAGTGTTGAGCCATCCGCCGCCGTGATCGTGATCTGGGCATCTTTGCTCTCTTCATCAAGTCCCTTAAAGCCGCTGGCAGAGGTGATCTGGGAATCAGACTCAGACACGCCGCCGCTGACTGTAATATCCGTCACGCTCGGATCCACCGTGATGGTATATTCCGTATTCTCAGGTGTAAACGCCGGTGTCAGAACGCCCGGCTGGATCTGCAGTGCTTTCAGGGTTGCCTTACTGCCTGCTCCTTCCGTATTTGCCGGTGCGCCGCCCGCTTCCGAAAGTGTGCCCGCTTCGGCAGTCCCTGATGCGCCTACCGTAACGGATGCCGAACCCGTCGCCGGGTTGTTGCCGTCACCGTCAATGATCGCTTCCGCAGATACGGTGGCATTTCCTTCGGCCAGTGCCGTAAATGTGATATTTCCGCCGGTTCCGGTCATCGTGACAAGACCGCCTTCTCCTCCGCCATACTCCACATCACAGGAAGAAAACTGAAGGAGCGCGGGATCATAATTGACAGAAATGGTAGGAGGCGTTCCCGGATCATCCGGTTCTGAGGTCTGGATACTGAAGGTCACCTGCTGTGATACCCCGGTGCTCTGTCCGGAAGGCGTCACAGTGACCGTTCCGGCCGCAAATGCACTGATCGCATGCAGCGTGAGGGTCAGCCCCGTTACCGCCATCGTAAGAATTGCTCCTTTTCCAAAAATGCCACAGATACTCTTTCTGCTCATTGCTTTCTCCTTTGTCATTGATCACCGATCTATTCTCTTAGCCGATCTGCTTTTTATTTTCTGTGAATCGTCAAAGTATACTTTTTCTGCGTTCCCGCCTGTGAGGTACAAATGATCTCAAATACATTGTCGCCCCGCTCAAGCTCTACTTCTCCGATACCGCTTACCTGTGAAGTGGCCGCTGCAGGTGACGCCTCGATCTCTACCCGTTCCACTTTCTTCTTCACGGTTACCGTGTAAGTATCGATTGCGCCGTCAAATTGCGGCGTCAGCTCCTTGTCACCGATGCTCAGCGAACTTAAATAGTTGTTCGGGTTCGCACTTGAAGTCGGCTTTGCGCACGGCTCCTTCGGCATGCCGGTATATACGGGAATGTAGAATACCGGACAGCTTTCCGACAGGCCTGCTTTACTCAGTCTGACTGCTTCCGAACCTGCCGCCTGGACATTTGCCATATACTGATGCTTATAGAGACCGTTTTGTTTATTTGTCACATTAAACTTCTGCAGATACAGTGTGTTCTGTCCGACCTTGACATATCGCTCCGACAGATATGTTGCCCCGCCGAGGATGGACTGGGTCCTGGTATTCCAGGGCCTGCAGTAATTGGCAGTTCCCGCCGAAGTCTGGGAAGCATAGATCAGTCCCTGTCTGGTCGGTGAATTCCCGCCCGACGCATAAGCGCCGATATTAAAATAATTAAAGATATTCTCCAGTCCCGCTACGGTTCCGGATATGCTGTCGCTCCTGCCGAGTCCCTGTTCCTGATAGCATCGCGCTGCCAGATGATAAGGACTGACGCCCACCTGTTTTCCGATGGCAACAAATGTATCCGCATAAGATTTCTGGCTTCCGTCCGGTTCCGTAAAGTTACCTTTCATGAAGGAACCGTCCAGCAGTTTTTTCACACCCGCCGCTGTCTGGTAATCCCTGTATTCGAGTGTCTCGAACTGGAAAAGCTGTGTCTCTGTCAGGAAGTTCCGCGGATCCAGATAATAAGCGATCAGTTCCTGTGAGGCTGCTGCCCAGCTGCCGCCGTCAAAACCATACCAGGTATCTTTTTTCCAATTATACGCCGCCGTTTCCATGGACTTCCAGGAAACAATGGAATTCTTAGCCACCAGGTTTAATCCGACGCGGCTTTCCTGCGTCAACGCTTCCGTCCAGTCAAGTCCTGTCTGCTGCGCCTTGATCACCCATCCGGGATGCTGCTTATGAACGGCGATCAGTGATGCCTGATAACTTTCGGGAAATCCCTGTGATTTCAGGTATTCCTGAAACTGCGCATCCGTCATGGCCGCAATGGCCGCGGATTCTGCGGATACCACTGCGTTGTCCGCCTGCGTATTTTCTGTATTCTGCGTCGTATCCGTCGTCGCTACTGTTGTAACCACAGGCAAAAGCACCAGATCGGAGCGGATATATCCCTTAACGGTCTTTCCGTCCTGCTTAAAGCTGACCTTGTACCAGGTATAGCCGTCGCTGCCCTTCTTTTCTTTCAGAAGCTTCAGCTTTTTTCCGTCCGATACGGACGCAGTTACCTGACCGGCCACCGGACTTTTTCTGATCCTGACAAAGGTTCCTTTTACCTTTGCCTTTTTGCCTTTGACAAAAGTGCCGCCGCTGCCTGCCGGCGCATAACCGGTCACCTTGGTTTTCGCCTTACTTGTATCACCGGACGCTGCCTGCTGCTGCGTATCAGCTGCCGCTGCATTGGACTGTGTCCCCGCGCTTTCTTCCGCCAGGCCGTTTTGTGCGATGGTATCCGGCACCTTGATCTCGGTAACCTGATCTGCACTTTGATCTGCTTTTTTCTTTGACTTCTTTTTTGAAGTGCTATCAGTCTGCGTCGCTGCTGTCTTTTGCGCGGCAGATGTATCTGCCGAAGCCGCAGCAGTTGTTTCTGCCGTTTTATCCGATGCCTTATACTTTACGTAATCGGCGATCACATATCCCGAATAACTTTTACCGTTCACCGTAACAGTGAGCTGATACCAGTACTTTCCGGCTTTATCCTGTTTCACGCCTTCGATCACGGTCTGTGCGCCCTTTGCAAGCGTCGTCACCTGCGCGTTTTCCGTGCCGGCGCCGCTGCGCACATTCACGTTATCGCCCGTGATCTGTCCGGTGCCGATCGCTGCCTTTGCAGGCAGAGCCGCTATGGCGCCGATCAGTCCTGCGGTAATGATCGTCGTACGGATATAGGTTCCCCATCTTTTCTTCATCACATTATTCTCCGAATTTATCATGAGTTTTTCGGCTTCGTATTTTCATACCGGACTTTACATTGCAAATCCAGTATGAGCGTTTCGTATGAATCTGCAGGATTTCATGCATTTTGGCATAGCAATCCATGCTCATCATACTACGAGAATAATGTTACGTCAACCAAAATATGTGCTGCTTTCTCAATAAAGCCCATAAAAACAACTATATCATGTGGTTGACAGATGAAAGGAAACTTGCATTTTGGGTTTATGTCAACGTAAAAGCTTTGCCCTATGCCTGGTCGATCGCTTTCCCGATATCATGGCGCATATACTTGTTCTCGAAGCTGATCCACTCCGTTGCTTCATAGGCTTTTTCCCTTGCTTTTTTCAGGGTATCGCCAAGCGCTGTAATACCGAGCACTCTGCCGCCGTTTGTGACGATCTGTCCGTCTTTTTCCGCAGTTCCCGCATGGAAGCAGAAATAGTCATCCTTGCCGTCAAACGCCTCAAAGCCGGTGATGGGATAGCCCTTCTGATAGGATACAGGATATCCGTCGGAAGCAAGTACGACGCAGACAGCTGCATTGTCCTCAAAGGTGACATCGATTTTGTCCAGGGTGCCGTCTATGCAGGCGTCGATCACATCGATAATATCATTTTTCATGCGGGGCAGCACTACCTGTGCTTCGGGATCGCCGAAGCGGGCATTGTACTCGAGCACCTTCGGGCCGTCCTTTGTCAGCATCAGGCCGAAGAAAATAATGCCCTTAAATTCTCTGCCTTCGCTTCTCATGGCATCCACGGTTTTCTGGAAGATCTCTTTATGGCAGATCTCATCGATCTCTTTGGTATAGAAGGGACTCGGTGAAAAAGTGCCCATGCCGCCGGTGTTCAGGCCGGTATCACCGTCGCCTGCGCGCTTGTGATCCTGCGCCGAGGACATGATGCGGATGGTTTTGCCATCCACAAAGGAAAGCACCGATACTTCCCGCCCCGTCATAAACTCTTCAATGACCATGCGGTTTCCGGCGCTGCCGAACTTCTTATCCTGCATGATGCTCTTGACGCCTTCGATCGCTTCTTCCTTGGTCTGGCAGATCAGAACTCCCTTGCCGAGCGCCAGGCCGTCAGCCTTCAAAACGATGGGGAAGGACGCGGTCTCGAGATAGGCCAGCGCCTTTTCGGGATCGTCGAAATTCTCATATGCCGCTGTGGGAATGCCGTATTTTTTCATCAGATCCTTGGAAAATGCCTTGCTGCCTTCCAGGATCGCCGCATTCTTACGCGGTCCGAACACGCGAAGTCCTGCTGCTTCAAAAGCGTCCACTGCGCCTGCAGCCAGGGGGTCGTCCGGGCCGACGATGGTCAGGTCGATCTCTTTTTCCTTCGCAAAAGCCACCAGTTTATCAAATTCCATCACTCCGATGGGTTCACATTCCGCGATCTGCGCGATTCCGGCATTTCCGGGTGCGCAATACAGTTTACTGACTTTGCTGCTCTTTTTTACACTCATGGCGATAGCGTGCTCGCGGCCGCCGCCGCCGACGATCAGAACTTTCATGGGTTGGTCTCCTTTTTCTTCATTGCAAGTATTTGTATTTGTATTTGTATTGAATAATGTAGTCCGCGTCACCCCTTCGTTTCCGTGTCTTTTGACTCAGACGCAATTTGCGATTCGCAAAAGACACGGAAACCTTCGGTGCGCCGCTCATTGGTTATTTTTCTCTGACGTATTTTTCGATTCGTAAATGATACGGAAACCTTCGGTGTGCCGCTCATTGGTTATTTTTCTCTGACGTATTTTTCGATTCGTAAATGATACGGAAGCCTTCGGTGTGCCGCTCATTGGTTATTCTTTAGACGATATCGATGCCCTTCTCGCCGCTCACTACCTGTCCCGCAATGAAGGCGTCCTCGCCCGCATCCTTCAGGGCGGCAAGGGTTTTGTCTGCATCGGCGGGATCGACAGCGATCATCATGCCGATTCCCATGTTGAAGGTGTTGTACATCATCTGTTCGTCGATGCCGCCTTCTTTTGCCAGGAGGCCGAAGATGGCCGGCACTTTGTAGCTGTCTTTTCTGACCTGTGCGCGGACTCCCTCGGGAAGCATTCTCGGAATGTTTTCGTAAAAACCGCCGCCGGTGATGTGGCTGCAGCCTTTGATGGTCACGCCGGCATCTTTGACTGCCTTCAGGGCTTTGACGTAGATCTTTGTCGGTGTGATCAGGGTCTCTCCAAGGGTGGCGCCCAGTTCATCGTAGTATTTATCCAGATTCTCTTTGGTCATCTCAAATACTTTGCGTACCAGAGAAAAGCCGTTGGAATGCACACCGGAAGATGCCAGGGCGATCAGGGTATCGCCATCTTTGATGGTCTGTCCGGTGATCATGTCTTTTTTATCCGCTACGCCTACCGCAAACCCTGCCAGGTCGTATTCATCTTCGGGCATCAGTCCCGGATGTTCTGCTGTCTCGCCGCCTACCAGAGCCGCGCCGGCCTGTCTGCAGCCTTCCGCCACACCGCTGACGATGGCAGCGATCTTTTCGGGGAAGTTTTTCCCGCAGGCAATATAATCAAGGAAGAACAGCGGCTCTCCGCCAGAGCAAGCGATATCGTTCACGCACATTGCCACTGCATCGATACCGATGGTATCATGTTTGTCCATCAAAAATGCGAGTTTTACTTTGGTGCCGCATCCGTCTGTACCGGACAGCAGAACGGGCTCATCCATGCCTTTGATGGCTGAAAGATCAAAAGCACCGGCAAATCCGCCGATCCCGCCAAGGACTTCGGGCCGCTGTGTCTTTTTGATGTGTTCTTTCATCAATTCAACGCTGCGGTATCCTGCTTCAATGTCGACGCCTGCTTTCTTGTAATCCATGTGGGTTCCTCCTCTTTTGCGCATACATAATAGTTCTTATTTTAGTTGGTTTTTTATTTTGGTTATATTTTTATCGATAGTGTTTACTCCGCGTCACCCCTTCGTTTCCGGGTCTTTTGACTCAGACGCAATTTGTCCCACTTAATAGTTACTATTCACAGTCGATATGAATTTTCAGACTGGATCGTCATGCTTGCATGTAAGATACAGGTTGCAAATTCATATCGTAACTGCGAAGCAGGAACTCCACCGACATCGAGCAGGCAGCCGCATAGCGGCAGTAAAGGTGCGTAGCACCGATGCCTGTGAGATGGAAGTGTGGAGTTACTGTGAATAGTATCCGTAAAAAGACACGGAAACCTTCGGTGCGCCGCTCATTGGTTAGTAAGCTTCGTATCCTACTTCCTTCAGTCTTGCATCTTTCGCAACCACTGCGTCTTTCATGGATGCGGAGTAGTCTTTGAGTTTCTGCAAAAGCTCCGCATCGGAAGTGGCCAGGATCTTTGCTGCCAAAAGACCTGCGTTCTGGCCGCCGTTAATGGCAACTGTCGCTACCGGGATGCCGCTGGGCATCTGGACGATGGAATACAGGGAATCGCGTCCGCCAAGGGATGTGGTATGCATCGGAATGCCGATGACGGGAAGCGGAAAGATCGCTGCGCACATACCCGGCAGGTGCGCCGCCATGCCTGCTCCGGCAATGATCACTTTATAGCCTTTCTCCTCAGCGCCTCTTGCAAACGCAAAGAACTCATCCGGCTCGCGGTGCGCGGAGATGATATGCATATCAAAGCTGATCCCCAGTTCCTTTAATACATCTGCTGCTTTTTTCATGATGGGCATATCTGAATCCGAACCCATAACAATTCCTACCTGTGGCATTACATTTCCTCCTGTCTAATTAAGCATTTATATTATCATTCATTTATCGACCCGTATTCTCATATCGGATTTTATACTACTTGGCCTTCTCACTTTCCCATGCTTCGATCTGTTCGTTGAGCATCTCGCATCCTTCCAGCACGAATCTTCCGTTTTCGAGGATTTTGACCTCTCTGCCGTCAGGCCGGATGCCGCAAAGAAGTCCTAATTCATCGAAGGGGATGGTGATATCCGTATGGCACTGGAAGTAAGCGCTCAGCTTGGTCTCTTCATCTTCGCTCTTTCTCAAAAGTGAGCACTCATTATCCTTTGCAACGATCTCTTTTCCATCCGGGTTATAGACTGTATTGTCTTCCTCATGGGAATAGCAGGTATCGCCAAGCGCTAAGTGCGGTCCTGTCTTTTCTGCGATCAGGATCGGAAGTCTGTCCTCGATCCCGTAGGCCCTTGCCATGTGATACGCGGTGGTATTTGTTCCGATGGCAAATTCCCCGATGGGAAGTGTTTTGTGGTGGTTTAAGATTTCACTCTCGATCAGGTCCCTTCCCTTAGCCGGATCCTCGAAGTTTGCGCAGCCGTAATCGGCCACTTTTCCGTCCCTAAAGGTAAACCAGAGATCCGTATATTCCAGCCCTTCCAGGAACACTCTGGTAACATGCAGTTTTCCGTTGGTACCGGCCAGTTTCGGTGATGTAAATACTTCACCCACGGGAATATTGACATCCGCCACGCAGTTTTCAAAAATGGTTTCCTTCTGCGGATCGGCCAGGGTATGCAGATAGACTGTCAGGTCTGTCTCATTTTTATTCATTCCTTTGATATATACCTTCTCGCAGGTGTCTAAGGCATCGATCATGATCTGCTGCACCGTTTCATAGCGCCTGTAGTCGAGCGTATTGAGCTTGATGGTATCCTGCATGATAGCCTCATACCGATCGCCGATCTCCGGCACCGGGAAGGCGATGATCGTAAAGCTCCGCTCCTCCCCCGGGATATATCTGTTGGTGATGTCCGACTGCTGGGAATAAAACCAGGCTGTGATCTCCCGCTGTGTCTTTGACAGAGCCGAAGCATGTTTTTCATTCTTCGGCGAAAAAGGGATTTCCCCGAAGGTTTCTATCACGGCCGGTCCGGCGACTCCCTTTGCTTTTTCTTTGTTTTGTTTATAGGTCTGCTCAATGCACTCAAGTCTTCTGACCGCCATGGATTTGTCCCAGAAAAAGGAAGCATCCTCTTTATGGTCGAACTCGCACTGTCTGTTGGGGCTTGTGGAACAAAAACCGGTCACATTGCCGTATCTTGCCACGTAGGCATCCGTACGGTTCCTGCGAATGACAGGCCGCAGTCCCATCTTTTCAAAGTTAGCAATCGCTAACTTTATCATTCGTTCAAATCCCAGCGGATAATAGATCTGCACGCTCTTTTTGATGGAAAGGTCTTTGCCTGTTTTCTCAAATCCGATGCGGTAGCCTTCCGTATACGTATCTGCCATCAGCTGCAGCGTTTCCGCAGGAAGGGCGGACAGATGCTCCGCGGTCTTGATCTCGTTTTCCGAGATATACTCGCCGAACCGGTACAGATAAACCGGATCGGACAGGTCCGACTCCATGATGATACGATATGCAAAGTCCTGATCCGGATCGATCATGGAAGTGACCGCATACTCCATCTCCTGTTCATAGCTGCTGAAAACAAACGATGTGAGATCTTCACGGATGTTTTCAAAATCAGGCTCTTTCTTTCCTTCTTCAAAGGATGTAACAAAGGATGAATACAGCAGCAAAAAGTACTGAATATGCCGTACAAACCGTTCCATGCGCTGTTCAAACACATCACCGATCAGGCTGCGCTGCAGCATATAGATAAACGATAAGAAACTGCCGAACTGCTCACCAAGCGTTTCGACAGCATAAGTCGGATTGGCATAACTTTGTGCATAAGACTGCGGCCGGATATCAGCATAGAGAAGTTTGTTGACTTCTTCCCACTGCTGCCTGCTGTAACCGTCAGTTTTTCCCTGTCCGATCTCATCATACAGCCTCGTAAGTTCCGACAGAAAAGACGCCACCTTCCTAAAATAAGTGCCATAAGGCTCAGGCATGATCTCCTCTTCTAAGATGCCAGAAAGCCTCTCTTTTGCCAGTTCAAAAAACTCTGTTTCCATTTCCCAAATCCCCATAAATTTATTATTCGTCTTTCAGCTTCGTATTTTCATACCGGACTTTACACTGCCATTTACTAACATGCTCTTGTTCGTTTTCTGCAATGGTCCGCCCGGGTTACACGCCCGCATACAGGATCACGCCACAGGCGATCACCGAAAGTGTATTGAGTGCAATGCCGATCTTCGGGAAAAGTAACAGCAGATCATCATCCATATGTGCATGGATCCCCATGATCAGGCCCGATACCGAAAAGACAACAGAT
>JAEEKC010000375.1 GCA_016282215.1 Lachnospiraceae bacterium | reverse complement strand
CGGGCATACCCCTAAGCCGGGCGCCGCACACAGGTATATTTTACTAAATTATCTGACAGAATACAATCATTTTTCGACAAATTGCACTTTTCATTTTCCTTTAAATACTGTAATATCTTAGAGGATCAAGTTTTCAGACAACTTTCACACGCTTAGTAAGGAGAAAACGGTTCCATCTGAGCCGATACGCGGAATATGATATATAAATGAGCGCTCGGCGCAGGCAGATGATTTGACCGCGATTTACGGACTCGCCTGCAAAGCGGGCGAGTCGTATTCAGAGCGCAGCAAATCATCTGCGCAGCCGAAAAGCGGAGTAAAGGATAACATACTATGAACGACACCACAATTTGGAACACAACGAACCCAGCGATCAGCTTCTTCGGCCTGGGCCTCATCGGCGGCAGCATCGCAAAGGGTGCAAGAACGGTTGCCCCGGACCTTAGGATCAAGGCTCTGGAGCCGGACAGCGCATCCCTGCAGCCTGCTATGGAAGAAGGCGTTGTCAATCAGGGATTTACCGAGCCCGAAGACGCCTTCTTTGACTGCGACGTACTCTTTTTGTGCGCCCCTGTTTCCGTCAACGAAAAGTTCCTGCGGGAAAATGCAGACAGAATACAGGAAAAGACTCTGATCACCGATGTGGGAAGTGTGAAAAGCACCACGGTAAAAACCGTCAGGGAGTACGGTCTTTCAAGCCGCTTCATTGGCGGGCATCCTATGGCCGGCAGCGAAAAGACCGGATTTAAGAGCGCCAATGCACAGCTTTTGGAAAACGCCTACTATCTCCTGACACCTACTGAGGACTTCCCGGAGGATAAGACCCACACCTTTTCCACCTTCATCGAAAGCATCGGTGCCATTCCCCTGATCATGTCACCGGAAAAGCACGATCAGATCACCGGCGGCATCAGCCATCTGCCCCATGTTATTGCTGCTTCTCTGGTAAACTTCGTAAAGGAGCACGATGCCGAGGACGGTTTCATGAAGCTGGTGGCAGCGGGGGGCTTTAAGGATATCACCAGGATCTCCTCTTCCTCCCCCGCCATGTGGCAGTCCATTTGCCTGACCAACACCCAGGTCATTGAGGACATGCTCACAGACTACATCTCGGCTCTGTCGGAGTTTAAGGATGTTTTAGAGAAAAAAGATCCCGACAGGATCTACAACTTTTTCAGCGATGCCAAGGATTACAGAGACAGCTTCCAGGCAGCGGACCGCGGGCCCATCAAGAAGATCTCTGATCTGTACGTGGATATTCCCGATGTACCCGGTTCCATCGCACAGACCTCCACGATCCTGGCGCTTCACGGCCTTTCCATCAAGAACATCGGCATCATGAACTCCAGAGAGTTCCAGGAAGGCGCTTTGCGGATCGAATTTTATGATGACCTGAGCGTAGAAAAAGCTGCCGCGCTGTTAAAGGAGCACGGATACAAAATCTTTCGCTAGGCTTTACAATGCTCCTTAGCAATATTTTAACGTATTAAATGATCAACTCTATGAGGGAGATAAACCGTTATGACAAATCAGAATCCAATATCAGATATGCAAAAGGCGCCCGCCATCCGGGTAGAAAAAAGCAAGCCCCTGCGCGGCGAGATCACCGTTCCGGGAGATAAATCCATCTCCCACAGAGCCGTTATGTTCGGCGCCCTGGCGAAGGGGGATACCAGAGTACAGAACTTTTTGCAGGGTGCAGATTGTCTTTCTACTATCTCCTGCTTTGAAAAAATGGGAATCAGGATCGAGAACAATAAAGAGGAAGTCATCATCCACGGCAAGGGTCTTCACGGACTGAGTGCTCCCACCGAGACTTTATATACCGGGAACAGCGGAACCACCACGAGGCTGATCAGCGGTATTCTGGCAGGACAACCTTTTTCCACCAGACTCACCGGAGATGATTCCATCTGCAAGCGTCCCATGAAGCGTGTCATCGATCCGCTGTCAGAGATGGGCGCAGATATCAAAAGCGAAAACGGAAACGGCTGTGCGCCGCTTCTCATCAGTCCTGCATCCCTTCGCGGAATTCATTACAACTCTCCTGTTGCTTCCGCACAGGTGAAAAGTGCCGTTCTTCTGGCAGGTCTTTACGCAGACGATAAGACCTCTGTCACCGAACCCGTCCTTTCCAGGGATCATACCGAGCGGATGCTTCGTATGCTGGGTGCAAGCGTCACCTCGGAAGGTGTGACCGCAACCATTACCCCGAATCCCGACCTTACGGCACAGGATATCTTTGTCCCGGGGGATATTTCTTCGGCTGCATACTTTATCGCAGCTGCTTCCATCGTTCCCGGCTCCGAGGTTTTGATCAAAAATGTAGGTATTAACGAAACCCGAGCGGGTATTCTCAAGGTAGCAGATGCCATGGGTGCCAGAATCGAGCTTTTAAACAGACGAGGCGGTGATGGCGAGCCTGTTGCAGATCTTTTGGTATCCTACGCTCCCCTTCACGGAACCACTGTATCCGGCGAGCTGATCCCTGCCCTGATCGATGAAATTCCTATCATCGCTGTGATGGCAGCTGCTGCCGAAGGCACTACCATGATCAAGGATGCCGCAGAGCTGAAGGTAAAGGAATCCGACCGCATCTTTACAGTGACCGAAAATCTGAAAAAAATGGGGGCAGATGTCACGCCCACAGAGGATGGAATGATCATCGAAGGTGGCAGGCCGCTTATGGGCGCGGCCATCGACTCTTATCTGGACCATCGCATTGCCATGAGCTTTCAGGTCGCATCCCTCATCGCACGTGGCGAGACCACGATCAAGGATGCAGACTGCGTCAATATCTCCTACCCCACCTTCTATTCCGATCTTGCCGCGCTCATACAATAGCGCAAGCTATCATGACAAAACAAATAGAATCCCCGGCATCGCCGGGGATTTTTGAAATCCGCATCTAAATCTGTTTCCAAATCTGCTTCTATATCTGCTTCTATATTCGCTTCTATCAGTTTCTTAAGTGCTTACTTTACCATGGCCTGTTCATTCTTAACCACCTTCTGCTGCTTGGCCATCTCTGCTTTTTCCTGCTTTGCGGCGCGGTCCATCACACCATCGGTCACAAAGGCCATTTTTTCCACTGCTCCGAGACGCGCTTTTCCACGCTTGGTAATCGGTGAGAAAACCCTTCCCTGGCGCTCCTTGTAATAGTTGAGCGTTGCCTTGTTCAAGGCTTCCATTTTATCGATGGGAATCTTATTTCCTTCAACCTTATCAACACCCTCAAGTGCATCTGTCAGCTTCTGCATCAGATCGGAGGGATCCTTGCCCTTGTTGTAGATCTTGATATTTTTCAGGGTATCCTTGATAAAATTCCTTTCCTTATCCGTCAGTTCAACGGAATGTGTTTTTGCATACTCTTCATGGGCTGCCAGGGCAGCGGCATCCTTTTTCAGCTGACTTTCCTTAGTAGCCTGCTTTGTGATCTTTTTATTGACCTCTTTTTTCAGTTCATTCTGATAGGTCGATACAATTTCAGATTCCTTCACTCTCTGGGTCAGAACTCTCTGGAAAACGGGATCCTCAATCACCTGATTTCGCATCTCGACAATGCTCTTGTTCATCTGATCGATGCTGCATTCTCCCTTATCGTTTTGGAAATCCTTCGTGGCAAAGAAGGTCAGCTCGGCAGCTTTTGTCGTAAGTGCATTGGCTACGATCAGATTGGCGGCCTTGGCAAAATCCTTTTGCTCAACAACCTGTTCCTTTCCGTTTGCCCTGGCATCATTTAACAACGTTTCCGCCTGACTCTTTGCTTCCTCATAGGTAAGATGCGTTGCTTTCTGCACATTGACCATTTCAAAGCCCTGCTGATCGTTCCCCGGCACCGCCCGATTCACGGTTTTGAAAAAAGCAAGCTCCTCAGGAACATTCTCCGGATTCTCACGAAATGTCTTGATCTGATTGTTATATGCATCCTTCGCAGCAAACAGGTCCCTTCTGTAATTTTGCCAGTGCTGCGTCAGCGCATCAGGCTCAAAAGCTTCAACATTCTTCTTTTCGATTTCTCCCCTCACAAAGCATCTGAAATCCGGATCCTGCTGCAGCTGCGAAATGGCATCTTTTCTGGTCTGCACCTCCAAAACCAGAGACTGCAGATCAAGCCCTTCCGTATCCTTTTTCAGTTGATACAGCTTCGATCCGATCACGTTGGCTGCGGCTTTATAATACTCTTCCTGCTGTTTTTCCTTGTCTGCAAAGGGCATTGCCAGATTGGCGCCATTGTTTGCCGCCGGATTGGGAGCAGCTGACCGAAGGGTTGCAACGGAATTCTTCACCGTCTCAGTGATCCCGCTTCTGACAGTATTCAGATACGATTTCATCGCATTTGTACGGAAAGTCCTATAAAAGCCTTTCATGGTCACATCATCGGCACGCTTTATGGAAGCCTCAACCTCTTCATCCGTCGGCACCTTCACAGACTCGTCCTTCTCATGGCGCATCTGTGCCAGCTCTTTGCCGAAAAGTGCCTCGGTAAAAACCTCCTTTTCTCTGTAGATCACACTTACATCCACGTTGTTAACGATCTTCGAAAACAGCTCCTGCTTCTTCTGATCCTGCGTTATCGCATTCTCGAAGGCCGAAAATTCAGCATCTGTCATAGACTCTCCAAGCAGGTGCGTCACCAATGTTTTCTTAATCTTTATCGCCTCAGGAAGCACTTCCGGATTAGGCATATTATAGGCTTCACTGATCGCCGTATCGACATTTCTCAGTTTCCCTTCAAGCCCTGCTTTTTCCCACGCACCCAAAAGCCCTTTGGTTTTTCGGAACGCTTCCGGCGCGCCAACGAGGTTGTTGTATTTTTGGCTTTCATTGAACAGTTTTCTGCCGAAAAGAGCGGTCTTATAGGTATCCTCATGCCCCTGGACTTCGGAAAAACTCGTGTCGACCAGTTTATCCATAGCCTCTTTGGTCTGGGGATCCTGTTCGAGATTCTTTTCAAAGGTATCGAAGGCATCCTCATCAAGCTCCATGCCGAAATAGTACTTTAACAGATCGCGCTTGATCTCGCGGGCCTCCTGAAGCTTTTCCTGCTGATCAGCGTTGCCGTAATTGACGATCAGCGTATCGACCATATGCAGCTTGGTATCGATCGGTGCATTCTGCCATATTTCATTTCTGTCCTGTGCAACATTCGAAGTATAATCAGTGGGTGTTTTTACCAACTCGTTAAGGTTTTCAAAATTAGGCATGTGATCCTCCTGCTCCGCCGCAAGTTGCCGGCTGTGTTTGTTCTTTTACCCAAAATAGTCTTCTCTGCATGATTTGGTTGCAGACTATGCTGTTTTATATGATTTTTTCATGCGATTCTCTTGTGTTTTTCTGACGATGGTGCTCGCCATCCATATCAAAAGATACCCCGCCACAACACCGAGGGTATTGTGAAGCATATCATCCCATTCAAAAAGCCCCTTGCGGAAAACCAGCTGCATCAACTCGATCCCGGCCGAGCAAAGAAATCCAAACAATACTACTGCCCACATTTTGTAATACTCATAGGCCACAGGAAACAGCACGCCGATAGGTAGCAGCATCACAAGATTCATCAGAATTTCCTGGG
>JAEEKC010000374.1 GCA_016282215.1 Lachnospiraceae bacterium | reverse complement strand
CTTTTTGATATACAGTTCAAAGGTTCCGTCCCCGTTATCATCAAGCCTGAGCACTTCATGTCCTTCTTCCGCCACGCTGCGGGGTACGTTCTCTTTCGGCTCGCCGCCGTTTAAATGCACCTGAAGGATCTGACCGTCATCGAGTTCCTCCAAGGCCACCTTTGTTTTGACAAAAGTCACCGGGCAATTCACGTCTGTAATATCCACTGTATCGTCTACTGTAAATCCAAGATCTGCCATATGTTCATCCTCCAATTTATCAGTTGTTTTTCGGCTCACAAGATAACCAGTTCCTCTTTGCGAACCGCCTTTTCGCCATCAACGGTCTCAATATGAAAAGCGTTCAAAACCGGTTGATCCTCTTCCATCAGGGACAGGATCAGATAGCTTGCCTTGCTGTCATTTGCCAGTCTCTTGTCCTCCTCGGACGGACGCGAAGGAGATTCGGGATGGGAATGCCAGTTCCCCAGCGGTTTGAGTCCCTCGGAACGCATATCCCTGATCGCCGACAGCTGTTCCCTCGGATCAATGGAAAAGTGTTCATTGGTATGATCAATGTTCGTCAACAGATAGACTTTCCGAATGACTCTTGTGCCGTCTTCCGCATCCAATCCCGCGATCAGGCCACAGGCTTCATTCGGCCTTTCGCTGCGTGCATGTTCATACATTTTTTCAAAATCCGATTTTGCTATCGTAATTTTCATGATCGCTCCTCTTCTTTAATTGATCAGCAGTTTATCGATTCCGTTTTTCATATCGTGCTTTACCGATCGATCAGTCGTTTCAATCCCGTATTTCACGGTTTCATTCCGAATCTTATGCAGCCCTTCTGCCTCCTGTTCATCGACTTTTACTTTTCCTGTCAGGCATTAATGTCCCTTCAGTTCACAGGCTGCCTGCTCATAATCGATCAGCTCCGTGATCGTCGGCTCGTCCGAGCAAACCGCGCATCCCTTGCCTCTGGGCGGGAGTTTGATCTTATGGAATTCCATTTTCAGGGCATCATAAGTCAGCAGATAACCTACCAGCAGATCACCGACTCCGGTGATATATTTAACGGCTTCCATCGCCTGAAGGGAACCGATCACACCACCCATGGCTCCGATGACGCCAGCCTGCTTACAGGTCGGTACCGCATCCTTTGGCGGCGGGTTTTTGAAAATACATCTGTAGCAGGGACCTTCTCCCGGAATGATGGTTGTCAACTGACCCTTAAACCGGATGATCCCCGCATGAGATAACGGTTTTTTCGCCATGACGCAGGCATCGTTGATCAGGAATTTAGCCGGGAAATTATCGGTACCGTCCAAGATAAAATCATAATCACTGATCAGGTCCAGGATGTTTGCACTGCTGACAAAATCATAGTAGGTGTTGACCGTGACATCCGGGTTGATCGCACGCATGGTCTCTGCTGCGGATTCTACCTTCTTCTTTCCGATGTCATTCGTGGTATGGATCACCTGTCTTTGCAGGTTGGAAAGATCCACCACGTCCGCATCCGCAATTCCGATGGTTCCCACGCCTGCTGCAGCCAGATACATGGCAGCCGGTGCACCCAGTCCGCCGGCGCCGATGATCAGCACCTTGGCGTTTAATAGTTTTTTCTGTCCTTTCACACCGATCTCTTTTAAGATGATATGTCTCGAATATCGTTCGAGCTGCTCATTGGTAAAAGCCATTACCTTCCACCTCCCATAAAGTACAGGAACTCAACTTCATCGCCTTCCTTTAAAACCGTGGTATCAAAGGCACCTGCATCAATGAATTCTTCATTAACCGATACCGTGACATACTGCGGGGTCTCCACATTCTCCTGCTCGATCAGAGCTGCTACGCTCAGCGCATCTGCAACTTCCTTTTTTTCTCCCGCTACTGTGATCTTCATATTTTTCCTCCTCCTGTTAGATGATGTAGTACCACTCTTCCGACTGGCTTAACTCCTTTGTCCTGATCTCATTTTCCGCTGTCCTGAATTCCATCTCGGGGTTTTTCATGCTGACTTTTGTGCCCGCTTCCACTGACCTTGTGATAAAGGTATTTCCACCGATCGTGGAACCGGCTCCGATCACCGTATCCCCGCCTAAAATGGACGCCCCGGCATAGATGGTAACGTTGTCGCCAATGGTAGGATGACGTTTTTTTCCTGCCAGCTTCTGTCCGCCTCTGGTAGACAGCGCGCCGATGGTCACGCCCTGATAGATCTTGACGTTTTCTCCGATCACTGCCGTTTCTCCGATCACGATGCCCGTCCCGTGATCGATAAAAAAGTACTTACCGATCTGTGCTCCCGGATGGATATCGATACCGGTTGTTGAGTGTGCATATTCCGTCATCAGCCTCGGCAAAACCGGAATATTTAAAAGGTAAAGTTCATGTGCGATCCTCTGTACCGTCACGGCCATCAGCCCCGGATAGGCCAGAATGATCTCTTCAAAACATCCGGCTGCGGGATCCCCGTCAAAAGCCGCCAGAAGATCGCTCTCTATATATTCACGAACCTTGGGGATCTGCTGAAAAAACACCTTGCAGACGCGGTAACTTTCACGCTCCCTGTCCTCGGTTGTCATCGTTCCCCTCTTCGTGCAAAAGTCAAGTGCCCGAAACACCTGTTTATTCAGGTGATAGAAAATGTCCTCAATATTGACCGCAAAACTGTTCTTCGGATTATAGATCTTATAACTGCGATCCCTGAAATACCCCGGATAAATCACTCGGAACAGATTGTTGATCAGATCAACAACCTCCGCCTTGTCCGGTCTGTTATAAATATTGATCACATCGATGTTTTTTCCCCTGTCATAATCCGCTATGATATCCGAAACGATCTGATCGATCTCCTC
The DNA here is from genome assembly GCA_016282215.1 of Lachnospiraceae bacterium. GTDB lineage: Bacteria > Bacillota > Clostridia > Lachnospirales > Lachnospiraceae > RGIG7926. The sequence continues at coordinate 7,604 of JAEEKC010000374.1, read as the reverse complement.
TTCTTTGATGATATCGCTCATTGTTATCCCCTTTTTATGATCCAAATCCGGCTTCCCCCTTTGATGGGGGGAAGCCATATTGCAAAACTTTTTCCGCATGCATCATGCGAATGTTTTTAATACTTTCACCAGGGCGTCAATATCGTCCGGTGAATTATAAATTGCCAGCGTCGGCCTGACCGTGCTTTCCAATCCGAAATGACGAAGGACCGGCTGTGCACAGTGATGTCCCGTGCGGACCGCAATGCCGTAAGCATCAAGGCGTTTTCCCACTTCCTCGTCAGAATAACCATCCAGCTTGAAGGCCAGTGCGGACGCTTTATTCAGAGCCGTACCAACCAGATGCAGTCCCTTTACCGTCTTCATTTCCTTCAGTGCATATTGCAGCAGTTCATGCTCCCAGCGATAGACACAGGGCATGCCGATCTGCGACAGATAGGTCAGTGCTGCGCCCAATCCTACTGCATCCGCGATACTGCCGGTACCTGCTTCGAATTTATTCGGCGCCGGATTGTAGATCGTCCTCTCAAAGGTCACGTCTGCGATCATATTTCCACCGCCGTGATAAGGCCTTGCTGCCTCGAGCAATTCTTTTTTTCCGTAAACCACACCGATACCGGTGGGTGCAAAGATCTTATGACCGGAGAAGACAAAAAAGTCAGCATCCAGCGCGGAAACATTCACCGGTATATGTGCCACCGACTGTGCGCCGTCGATCAGAATGCGAACGCCGTGTCTGTGCGCCGTCGCGATCAGTTCCTCAACCGGAGTAACCGTGCCAAGCACGTTGGACACATGTGTCACGGATACAAACTTCGTTCTCTCCGTAAACAGTTTTTCATATTCATGCATCAACAGCTGACCGGTCTCATCACAGGGGATCACCTTGATGACCGCTCCTGTCTCCTGTGCCACAAGCTGCCAGGGTACGATATTGGCATGATGCTCCAGAATGGAAACAATGATCTCATCTCCCGGTGCCAGAGTCGGCTTTACATACGCATTTGCCACCAGATTAATGGCTTCCGTTGTACCGCGTACAAAAATGATCTCTTCCGAAGAAGGAGCACCGATGAAATCCCTGACAATATCTCTGGCATTTTCATAGGCATCCGTAGATCTTGCCGCCAGTGAATGTGCGCCTCTGTGGACATTGGAATTTTCATGCTCATAGTAGTATTTCAATCTGTCGATCACTGCCTGCGGTCTCTGGGTTGTGGCACCGTTATCGAGCCATACTAAAGGATTTCCGTTGATCTTTTCGGACAGGATCGGAAAGTCGCTGCGGATCTGCGCCAAGGTCTTAGAACCAATCCGGATGGACTCATCACGGGATGAATAGGGCGCATCGCCGCCTTTGTCCTTCGCCACGCTGTCACCGCCGAGAGATGTCGGTGCATCGATCTTTTTTCCGCCTTCCGCTGCCTGGCTCTGTGACATCACAACCGGTGCATAACCGGCGGAATTCGTCTCACTGACTGTCGGTACATCACTTCTCTGCGCCGCGAAAACCGCTTCCGGCGCTGCAGCACTTTCTACGGTCTGCAGATACGGATCTGTTGAACTTCCGCCGTAAGCAAAAGGATGCTCCCAGTCAAATTCATAGCCTCCTGCAGCTGATCCTACATCCGGCGTATTCCCATAACTTCCTGCTGATACAGGTGCACCTGTCGGTACAGCCGACGGCACATTTGCCTGTGATGTATTTACCTCAGGAACTGCTCCTATGGAAGAAACCTCCGGCGGGATGACCGGATCGGAATGCGCTTCCGGCGACTGTGCAAGCGGTGCATAGGATGATACCGGTGAAAGCACTTCCGGATTTGCTCCGGGAAGTCCGTATCCGGGGGCATTTACTTCAGGAACGGGAACCGCTCCAGTATCAGCCACCGCAGGTGTCAGGATGCTTCCGGTCAGATCGGGAAACAATTCGTTTGCAAGGGAAGCGAGCTGCTCAGCGCTCGGCACTCCTGCAAGGTTCTCAATCGTAGTCATAATATTCACCCACCTCTACATCTTCAAGCACTGCAATTGCGTCGTCTGCAAGGATTGCTGCCGAGCAGTATAAAGACAAAAGATAAGATGCTACTCCTTTGTTATCGATACCTCTGAATCTTACGGAAAGGCCTCTGGAATGTTCATTTTTCAGACCGGCCTGGAACAGGCCTACAACGCCTCTCTTTGCCTCGCCTGTGCGGATCAGCAGAATATTTGTCTTGCCGCTCTGAGACTTCGGATTCTTCAGGCCGTCAACCAAAAGCTTGTCGGTAGGGATGATGGGAATGCCTCTCCATGTCAGGAAGGTTCCGCCGGCGATATTAACAACTACAGGCGGTACGCCTCTCTTTGTGCACTCTCTTTCAAATGCAGCGATCGCACGGGGGTGTGCCAAGAAGAAAGAGGGCTCCTTCCAGACCTTGGTGATCAGTTCATCAAGATCGTCCGGTGTCGGTGCACCGTTCCTGGTCTGGATCCTCTGTGAATCTGCCACGTTTTTCAAAAGACCGTAATCATCATTATTGATCAACTGGCTTTCCTGTCTCTCACGAAGGGATTCGATCGCAAGACCGAGCTGTTCCTGAACCTGATCGTAGGGTGCACTGTACACATCTTCGATAGCAGTATTGACATTGATGATCGTTGAGATGGAGTTGAGTCTGTACTCACGGGGCTCTGTTTCATACTCTACATAGCCTTCCGGAATGATGTCTGACTTCTTGGTCTGGCTGCAAAGTACATCCAGGGGTGTCTCCCCCTCAACTACTTTGTTGACTCTGTAGATTCCTGTTTCCAGTCCCTTGAACTCAAGGAACTTTGTAAGCCACTTGGGTGTCAGTGATCCGAACTGGGGTTTTGTCTTGGTGACGTTGGCCAGATTATAGGCCACTCGTGCTCCCAACGCGTTGATCACATCCTGATTTGCTGCAGTTTCTTTTGCCATTTTTTTATCCTCCTCTTAATTGATTAGCAGTCTTCGGCTTCGTATTTTCATACCGGGCTTTCGGCTGCTTGTTTAAATAAATGGAAATTTATTATGTTAGCCCGAAGGCTGAACTGCCGTTTTTTCTTACAGCCAAGCTCCCTCATGGGAGAAAATGATATCTTTCATAGCATCAATACCACCCTTTAAGTTGTATAAAGGTCCGGTGTAACCCGCCTCACGAAGCGTGTTGATAGCAAGTATACTCCGCTTTCCTTCCTTGCAGACAAAGATGGTATCCTGATCGGGATTGAGTTCCTTCTGTCTGCGAACCAGCTGTCCGATGGGGATCACGACAGCGTTCGGGAATCGCATGATCGCCCTCTCATGCGGTTCGCGTACATCGATGATCATGATCGGATCACCGTTTTCAATCCTCTTCGCCAGTTCATCCGGCGTAAAGCCTTCCACCGGTATCTCGTTTTCCGCTTCCTTCAGGCCGCAGAATTCATCATAGTCAAGGTCAGCGAGTTCACCGATGGACGGATGCTTGCCGCAGATCTCACAATCTTCCTGACGGCTCAGATTCACAATCCGTGAACGCAGATAAAGACTGTCAATGACGAGCAGTTTCCCGCTTAAGTTTTCACCGATGCCGATGATCAGTTTCAGCGCCTCATTTGCCTGTATGCTTCCGATGATCCCGGCTAATGGACTGATGGTTCCTCCCTCTGCACAGGTCGGCACAAGTCCGGCAGGCGGCGGCGTAGGAAATGCACACCGATAGCAGGGACCGCCGTTATAGTTAAAGACGCTGACCTGGCCTTCAAACTGGTAGATTGCACCGAAGACCTCCGGTATCCCGCAAAGCACGCAGGCATCACTGATCAGATATCTTGCCTTGTAATTATCCGTACAGTCGATCACCAGATCATAACCGTCTAAGACATCCGTGATATTATCTGCTTCCAGCCGGATGTTTTCTGCCTCAAACTCTATATTTCTGTTGATATTCCGCACGCTGTCCTTGGCGGATGCAACCTTGGGCCTGTTTAAATCCCGGCTGGTATGCAATACCTGGCTTTGCAGGTTTTCCAGCGATACCTCATCAAAATCCACTACCTTGATGGTTCCGACGCCTGCTGCTGCCAGATACTGGATCACCGGAGATCCGAGGGCGCCCGCGCCGACCACCACCACTCTTGCGGCCTTGATCCGCTTCTGTCCCTTGACGCCGATCTCACGCAGCAGAAGATGCTTTCCGAACCGTTCGATCTCCTTATCGTCCAAAGAAACCGCCTTGCGTCTTTCATCCGAAATGATGCTTTCCTGCGGAACGCCGCCTGCAATAGCCGGCAGCAGCAAAATCTCATCCTTCTTCGTCAGCGGAATCACCCACCGATCCTGCGCCGTCCTGTTTTCCGATCCCACATAGATTCTGATAAACCCACGGAGTTTTCCGTCTTCATCAAAAAGACCTTTTTTTGCATCGGGATAATCCGAGATAAGCTGATCAAGTACCTCCCGGATATTCCCTCCTTCAACTTCGAGTTTTGCGTTTCTGTCAAAAAAACTTCTCAGTGTTGCTGATATATAAACATTCATTATGCTGCTACCTCCAAGATAAAAATCTCGGTCACAATACCGTTTGATTCTCTTTTTTCAAATACTCTGATATCCCTGCATCTTCCTTTTACAATAGAAAGGATCATATAGAACATTCCCGGGATCATGTATCTGCGGTCTTCTTCCGAAAGGGCCGCTTCATGATCCGGATGCGAATGATAAAATCCCAGGATATCAAGTCCTTTTTTCTCTGCTTCCCGCTCAGCCTCATAAACCTTCAGCGGGTCCAAAACAAAATGCTTACCCGCCCTGTCCGGGGACGCTGTGTTTTCCAACTGCATAAAATCCGTGACCAGAAATCTGTCTGCCTGACCGAGAAGCAGACCGCAGCCTTCCTCCGGATATGTGCCGAGCAGGCTTGTCTTTAAAGTGCCCAGCGCCTCATGTCTGATCAACATATTTTTCCCTCTAATTTATCAGTAGTCTATCGCACCGATTCTTCATACCGGGCTTTAAACTACGCTTGATTACTCATTGCCGCTGCTGATCGCCTGTGTAAAATCCGCAATCAGATCCTCGGCATCCTCTATTCCGACGCTGACGCGTATCGTATCGTCATACACGCCCGCCGCCTCCATCTCTTCTTTCGTGGAATGAATATACAGTGTGGATGCGGGATGGATCACAAGGGTTCGAAGGTCTCCGATATTGCTGGCGATCAGGGCATATTTCAGGGCATTGATGATCCGAAATGCCCTTTCTTTAGAGCCTGCGCGGATCGTCAGGATCCCGCCTCCGTGTCCCCCTAAATACCGATCCACATAAGCGTGATAAGGATGATTTTCCAGTGTCAGGTAATCAACCGTTATTCCATCTATTTCTTTTAATGCATGTGCCAGCCTGTCCGCATTCTGATTGATTCTTTCCATCCTCAGCCCCAGCGTATCAAGGCCGATATAGTTCAGAAACGCATTAACGGGGGCCAGACAGCCGCCGATGTTTTCCCATATATCCGTACGGAGCCGGACCGAAAATGCTCTTTTTTTGTATTTTTCGAAATCCGCCAGAGCCGTATGTTTCCTGACGTCCCAGGGAAAAGACAACCCGTCTACGATCACGCCGCCGATGGCATTTCCGCCGCCGTTTAAGTACTTGGAGGTGGAATGGATCACCACATCCGCCCCCAGCGCAAGCGGCCTTGCAATATAAGGCGTTGCTGTCGTCGCATCCACAAACAGCGGGATCCCTCTTTCATGTGCTGCCGCCGAAAGCGCCGGCACATCCAGCACCCGCTGCGCCGGATTGGAGATCAGTTCACCGAATATCACCCTGGTCCGCTCGCCGGCAAGTTCCTCAACCGCCTCTTTTGTCAACTGCTCTGCAAAAACCGTATGAATCCCCAGTTTCTCCAGATCTCGCAAAAGATCGATGGTACCGCCGTAAAGACCGCTGGCCGCGATGATCTCATCCCCGCTGCTACAGACTGCCAGAAGTGCCGCTGTAATCGCGGACATGCCACTGCTGCAACAGACTGCCGAGCCGCCGCCTTCCAGTTCTGCGAGCCTTTGCTCAAAAGCAGTGATGGTCGGATTGCCGATCCTTGTATAGGCATAGCCCATACTTTTATGTAAAAATACTTTTTCCAGTTCTTCCATGCTTTCGTATCGAAATGCCGATACCTGCGAGATTGGCGGAAGGATCTCTCTTCCCGGATACTTTGCGATGGATGCTCCGTGGAGCAGTATGGTATTAAATCTCATGACTGATTCTCCCTGATTGATTGTCATGTTGCCCGTCAAATGCATGTCCATGCAGGCATGGCCTGCGCTTTCCGGGCTTATCGCGCAAAACAGCCCGGAAGCTTTATGGGAACTCCCGGGCTGATAGTCTGCAATGAGAATCTGTGTCACTTCCAAGAAACAGGACGAATGTGCATGCAGCCAAACGTCCCGGCCATTGCACCAGCCCGGGAGTTATACATTCGCCAACACATGTAAGAATTCAATTGATCGCTATAAGAACAACTCATATCTTTATTTCCTATTGATGAATATTTATTCCTCCGGTTTTTACCGGATTTTCATAACAACTTTCATTCACTCTGATCATTTTGTTATGAACGTGTTTTACTTTTGAAAGATTATCATAATTCGCCTACTGTGTCAATAGGTTTTTCTCATAATCCTTCTGACAATTCCTCCGGAAAGCATAAGCATTCCTACTGTCACAATGAGACCGGCAGGGAGTTTATGTCCGGCCGGCGTCTTTTCTATGTCAGTTTCCTTTGCTTCCTGATCTGCCGTCTCACTTTCTATGTTTTTTTCTTTTATAGTTCTTTCTTGTATGGTGTTTCCTTCTGTGTTTTTTTCTTCGCCGGTTCTTTCTTCATTGATGTTTCCCTCCTTCAAAGGTACACTGAACGACTGTCTGTCTTCCTGTTCATCCGAATTTTCATCAAATTCCTTATCCCCAGCCCGATACATATCTGTATTGTGTGACGTATCATCTGCTGTGTCTGCGTCATCAGTTCTTTTGACTTCCGTCTTCTCCGCCTTTCCGGTTACTCCGGAAGACTTGTGTTTTTCAGATTCGTTTCCTTTATCCGCCGCATTGTTTCCCCGTTTAACATTTTCGCTCTCGCTGACGCCTCGGCCGGAGCCTTCCTGCTTACCCTCCTGAGATGTGGAATCAGGATCAGCAGCCGAACCGGAAGCCGGTTCGGAATGATCTCCGGCTGACACCGCCGTCCCCGAATGTTCTGAAGGAGCCATCTCACTCTCTGCCGCACCCGGTCCGATCTCTGCTTCTTCCTCAAAAACAGCCGCTTTCGCCGTAACAGAGCCGCTCTGTCCGCAGCTGAGATAACAGCCGGCCATAAATATAAAAAGGAAAAACAAATAGAAAATTTCTGAATTTTTACACATGACAAATACTCCTTTCGCTTTTTCAGATAAGCGTCAAAGAGTATCGACAGATTTGTTCCGTTTTTGCCCGAAATTTGAAATGATAAACCTGTTTCGGAACTGATCAGGTTCCGAAATAGGAGAAATGCATATAGTCGCAGCGGTTGCCCCAGAGTCCCTGGGAGAAACCGTATTTTTTCATGATCTTTGCCACT
>JAEEKC010000373.1 GCA_016282215.1 Lachnospiraceae bacterium | reverse complement strand
GCTTTTAAGGACAACAGGGCATTCTGTAAATACATCTGTCCGATCACTGTATTCTTAAAGCCGATGAGTTATTTTTCACTGATACGGATCAAGTGTGATGAGGAAAAATGCATATCATGCGGTAAATGCAAACGTGTGTGTCCGATGAATGTGGATGTGACGGATAATTCGAGAAAGCGCGAGAATGGGACGGAGTGTATTCTGTGCATGGAATGTGTGAAAAACTGTCCGAAAAATGCGCTTTGAGCAGGAATGACAAATGGAGTATTTAATGAAAAAGAAAAGGGCTTTCATTCCTACCATAATTATCTTGTGCTTTGCGGTGGCGATTCTGTTCGGACGCATCGTTCTGAAGATCGGTTCATGGCAATATGATTCATATGATGCATTTTCAGAGGACGCATTTATCAGATTCAGTGTTGATATACCGAAAGATGCGGAGGATTGCCGGTACTTTTATCAGAATCTCGGTATTGGAAAACGTTCACTGTATGCCTTTTCCCTGAATGAGAATGATTACCGGAAACTGGTCGAGGAACTGGCAGCCGAGTATAATCTCAAAAAAGAGCCATCTGATGAAAAGGAAGCGGCATACGGTTATTCCAAATGGTATCTGATGAAGGTCCAAGATGCCTGCAGCACAGAGTATGAGCTGGACGATTTTCCGATTCATCTGGCCTATGATAAAGTCATTGATGATGATATAAATGACTACGACATTATTCTGTACAACCCGGTCGGTACAGGTTCTGTTGGATACGGACTTGTAGCAAATCCGGATACAGGAAGGATTGTTGTGTTTAATGCGGGAAACATCAGATGAAGGAGGCTGTGTCCTCTTTGAAAAATATGATCAGGTAATCGATTTACAGGAGAGAGGGGTTAAGTAATCGGAAACGAATGCCGATATAGAAAATAAGATAAGCATAAGTGTCTCATTTTTGCTTGATACCCGTGCGGTATCAGGCATTTATACATTGAAACGGATTTCAGTGTTATCTACAAGGAGGTAGAGAAATGGCAAGTGTACGCGGGGCATCTAACCAGCAACAGATCTATTCGATCATTCACCCCAGAAACATGGGATCGGACCGCGTGGGAGCGTCGTCTCCTGCGACAAAGCAGGACACATCTGTCAAGGAGTCATCCGGATCAAAGATCGAAACAAAAGGATGGTCTCCGCTCGATTCAAAAAGTTCGCTCATCCCAACAAGATCAACTGAATATGGCAATATAATCGGTGATGTGAAGCTTTCCGATGAAGCGAAGGATTATTACGAGACGCTGAAGGCAAAGTATCACAACATGGACTTTATTGCTGTCAGCAAGGATATGAAAGGGCGTGTGGCACAGAATGCCGCAGCCTACGGCAATTCCAACAAAATGGTGGTCCTGATCGATGAAGAAAAGCTTGAGCGTATGGCGACGGATGAATCCTTCCGGAAGAAATATGAAGGGATCATCGCGGTATCATCCATGAAGATGACGGAGGCAAAAAACAGCCTTGCCAGCACCGGCGCTTCCGTCAAGAATTTCGGAATGTCGGTTGATTCTGATGGGAAAGAAAGCTTTTTTGCCACAGTGGAAAAATCCGGAGATCAGCAAAAGAAACGGCTTGAGAAGAGGGCGGCTGAAAAGAAAGCGGAAAAGGCCAAAGAGCATAAGAAGGCAGAAAAGCAGGCGCGGCAGGATCGGATCGAAAAAGCAAAAGAAAAGCGGGCTGAAAAAGAGAAAAAGCCCGAAAAGACTGATCGCACGGAAAAGCCGGATCAGGACGAGATCCCGGAAGAAGCAAAGGAAAGGATCCATGACAAGATCATGGAAGTATATGATAAAGAGTATGTGACGATAGAGGCTGAATCTATGGACGACCTTTTATCAAAAGTGCAAACTTACTCCTATGACAGCGTATCGAACCGTGTCATGACAGATGCAGAGCGCAGTGTGGGAAGCCATATTGATTTCCGCGGGTAACGAATCGGGCGCGGAGCAGCTGACGAACACTACGTGACAATAAGGAGCCGGAATGAATATTTCACTATATACACAAAATCCATATTCATCCTATATGCCAAAAGCCGGCCAGGGCAGCTTAGAATCCGGTCGTGGTGGTTTTGTGCCTCCTGTTTCTGCGCAAAAAGCAGCAGGCGGGGGAGTCTTAACGCAGGGGGTTACAAAGAATTCAGGCCAGGCTGATAGCGAAAAGATGTCGCTTTCAAAACAGATGAAACAGCTCCTGAGGGATCTGAAAAAGACAGCAGAAAAAGAGCAGAATCCTTTTGCCGGAACTTCTCAGGATAAAGTGAATGGTTTTTTGGAGCTTTCAGGTTCACCGGATGGTGACGAAGATAATGAGGCTGAAAAGCCTGTAAACTATAACTGCAAAGAAGTGGAAACCAAGATACAGCGCGCCAAAACATCTGTCAGTGCCGGACAGGCGGTCATCTCGGCAAAGCGGAAAGTACTTGAGGTAAAGCGTAAGATCGCTTCTTCTGATGGGGACAGTGAAGAGTTGCAGCTTGCACTCACGCATGCAAGGCGCATGGAGATGGCGGCAAGAAAGAAAAAACATCACCTCGAACTGGAAGAAATGGTGCAGACCACCGGGAAACGGGATGAAAGGCTGGAAAAGCAGGAGGAGGCATCCAACCAGATCAAAAATGCTTTGATTACGGAAAAAGAAGAAGAGGTAACGAAACGTGAAGATGCTGTTTTTGATGAGCGTCAGAAGCTGATCTCTGATGCTGCGGAAGAGATGCGAGACAGAGGCGTACAGAATTCGCAGGATATGCTCTCAGAGCTTGGCAAAATCCTTGCTGAATTTGGCGAGGAAGAGCTAAAAGAGCTTGAAGAGGCGATGGAAATGCTCGAGGATATGGAGATTGTCGATCCCCACATGAGTAAAGAGGACCTTGAAGAGCTAAAAAGAAAGCACAGGGCAGATGAGCAGAAAGCCATAGTGAAGGCAGATATGGATTACCTTAAGGGTATGATAAAACCCATAAGCATGTCCATTGATGTGCAGGTTTAGTTGTTTTTTGAAATTTCTTCTTGCAAACCGGATTATATCATGTTATAATGCCTTTTGCGTGTACAGGGGAATAGTACAGCGGTAGTGCGGCGGTCTCCAAAACCGTTAACGGGGGTTCGATTCCCTCTTCCCCTGCTCTAAAGGCCCGTATTTACGGGCTTTTTTGATGCTTTTCTGTGAGCGGTAGCAAATCGGTAGCAATCGGTAGCAAAATGTTCGCGTTCAGAAGCCGAGTGCCCTTCCAATCTGCTCTTTTTTCTTTTTTTCGCCGCTTCTGCTGAAATAATAAAACTTTCTAGTTGTACTGATATCACTGTGTCCCATCATTTCCATAACGATGCTGTCATCTACATCCGCGTCCAAAAGCGTTGTCGCATAAGTCTTTCTGATCTTATGCATGGAACGGGGCGGCAATCCGCATCGTTTGCAGACCTTGTATAATTCCTTGTTGATTGTGCTGCACAGGATTCGTTTATCGCGTTCCATGATGTATTCACCATGGGAATACTGCTTCATCGCTTCCAATGTTTCCTTTGCCTGTTTAGTCAGAATGATATACCGGTTACCGGATTCGGTTTTCGTGTACGAAGCAACTTCAAAAACTGTCTTTCCGTTTTCGTCTTTATATTTGATCTCCTGCCTTTGCACATGCAGTGTGTCATCATGCACATCAGAAAACTTCAGTGCAACCAGTTCTCCGACACGGACACCGGTCTGAAAACCCAACAGCATTCCGTAATGGATCAACGATGGATGTTTCTTTAAATGATCTATGACGATCTGTGTCTCCTCTTCAGAGAATACTTCTTTCCGGTTATCTTTGGGATTCTGTTTGAATATCTTCCGTGAAAGCTGCAGATCCTTGAAGAATGTGGAAATACTTATATCTGTCAGTTTCTTGCGTTTTGCATACTTGAAGATCCCCATCAGCAAAGTCCGAAGTCCTACGTATGCCTTGTTTGTCAGTTCCATTTCTCCGATCGTACTTCGGATAAATGACTCGAGCATATCTTCATCAACAGCTTTGATCTTTTCTTTTCCGAAATTCCCGAAAAACCTCAAAAAGTCATTCTCATACTTATCAAAGGTTGCTTTCTTGATTTCCTGCATTTCGAGTTTTTCATTCAGCCATAGATAAAACACATCCTTAACTGTCGGATCCTGTGCTTTTTCCTTATAGAATTTAATCAGCCGGTCTTCCAGATCTTCTTTATTCCTGTTTCTGATCATCCTCCTTTTTCCGTTTTGTATCAGATAGGTAAACCATTTTCCATCTGACGATTGCAATATCTTTTGATCATGCATTTTGAGATATTTTTTTCTTTCAGCCATATTCATTTCGGCTTGCAAAGTGGCAATATCTATCATACCACTCGCTAAAGCCGTCTGCAAATATTCTTTGTCGCTGTACAATAGATATCACCTCCTTTTCGACCGTGGATATGTGGATAACCATAGAGCAGGTTCCCCACATACCCACAGTCGCCACCACGACTACAGCCTGTCCTCTTTTTTTGTTTTTTTCACCAGTAAGATTCTCTGTTCAATTTCTCCTGTTAAATGTTTAATAGAAATTTCCCGGTTCAAGAAACTTTTAAAACGCTCTCTCAAAATATATGTAGGCGATGAAATGCTATAATGAGAAAAAATTTTTAAAAAATT
>JAEEKC010000372.1 GCA_016282215.1 Lachnospiraceae bacterium | reverse complement strand
TGACGGTGTATGCGCTGAAGGTAGTGCCGTTGTCCTTGGGGAATCTGCTGGAATCGTTCGGCTATATCTTTGTGCCGCTTTTGTCATTTTTTGTGTTGAAAGAGAAAATGACAAAGAACATGTGGATCGGGTCGGCATTTATTATTGCGGGGATACTGGTGTATTCGTGGTAAATTATTTAGAATATAAACGGACAAAAAAAAGATGAGGCAAATTGAGTTTGGTTTACAAACGATAGTGTTATGTAAATCACAATAGAGACTGACGGATACAGAAAAGATAAGAGTAGATATATAATAATAGATGACATAACAAATAATTATGTTGACAATATCAGAAGCAAGGATCGTGGATGATCCGGAAAGGGATAAGAATATACATGGCAGATCAGAGTCATATCAGAAATTTTTGCATTATCGCACATATCGATCACGGTAAATCGACCCTGGCGGACAGGATCATTGAGATGACCGGGCTATTGACCGAGCGCGAGATGCAGGCTCAGGTGCTTGACAACATGGATCTCGAGCGTGAGCGCGGCATCACCATCAAGGCCCAGACCGTGCGGATCATTTATAAAGCGAAGAATGGGGAGGAATATATCCTGAATCTTATCGATACCCCGGGACATGTGGACTTTAATTATGAAGTCAGCCGGGCCCTGGCGGCCTGCGACGGCGCGATCCTGGTAGTGGATGCGGCGCAGGGGATCGAAGCGCAGACCCTGGCCAACGTTTATCTGGCGCTGGATCACGATCTGGATGTGTTCCCTGTGATCAACAAGATCGACCTTCCGAGCGCAGAACCGCAAAGGGTGAAGGACGAGATCGAAGACGTGATCGGCCTCGAAGCACAGGACGCACCACTGATCTCTGCGAAAAACGGCATCGGTATCGATGAAGTGCTTGAGCAGGTGGTATCGCGGATTCCGGCGCCCACGGGAGATGCCGGTGCACCGCTGAAGGCTTTGATCTTTGATTCATTATATGATTCCTATAAAGGCGTGATCATTTTCTGCAGGATCTTCGACGGAACGGTGAAGAAGGGAACCAGGATTCGGATGATGGCTACCGGCGCGACAGCAGAAGTCGTGGAGGTCGGTTATTTCGGAGCGGGCCAGTTCATTCCCTGCGAAGAATTGACAGCCGGACTGGTTGGATATATCACGGCGTCCATTAAAAATGTCCGCGATACGGCAGTGGGTGATACAGTGACGGATGCCGACAGGCCTGCCGCTGAGCCGCTTCCCGGTTATAAACGGGTGCAGTCCATGGTCTACTGCGGCGTGTATCCGGCGGATGGCGCCAAGTACCCGGAACTGCGGGACGCGCTGGAAAAACTGCAGCTGAATGACGCTTCACTCCACTATGAGCCGGAGACGTCTATCGCTTTGGGTTTTGGCTTCCGGTGCGGTTTTTTGGGACTTTTGCATCTGGATGTGATCCAGGAAAGGCTGGAGAGAGAGTATAACCTGGACCTTGTGACCACAGCCCCCGGCGTTGTTTACAAGGTGTTCAAGACCGACGGCGAGGTCATTGAACTGACCAACCCGACAAACCTGCCGGATCCTTCTGAGATCGAGCATATGGAAGAGCCCATCGTTTCCGCAGAGATCATGGTGACGACCGAGTTCATCGGTCCCATTATGGAGCTGTGCCAGCAGCGGCGCGGCGTTTATCTCGGGATGGAATACATGGAAGAGACCAGGGCGCTTTTGCGTTATGACCTGCCGCTGAACGAGATTATCTATGATTTCTTTGACGCTTTAAAATCCCGGTCGAAGGGATATGCATCTTTTGATTATGACCTGAAGGGCTATGTGCCTTCGCAGCTTGTGAAACTTGACATCCTGATCAACAAGGAAGAGGTGGATGCCCTTTCCTTTATCGTGCACAAGGATGGTGCATATGAGCGCGGTCGCAAGATGTGTGAGAAGTTAAAAGACGAGATCCCGCGTCACCTGTTTGAGATCCCGATCCAGGCAGCGGTGGGCGGAAAAGTTATCGCCAGAGAAACCGTCAAAGCCATGCGTAAGGACGTTTTGGCCAAGTGCTACGGCGGTGATATCACGCGTAAGAAGAAACTGCTTGAGAAGCAGAAGGAAGGCAAGAAGCGGATGCGCCAGGTCGGCAATGTGGAGATCCCGCAGAAAGCCTTCATGAGCGTGCTGAAACTGGATAGCCAGTAAATATATTATCTGATGAGGGGCATATGGCGAACGAAATAGTTCAAACAAACGAATTGATTAACATAATACAGCCGCTGAGCCTCTACATCCATATCCCATTCTGTGTGAAAAAATGCGCATATTGCGACTTCCTTTCTGCACCGGTAGATGAGGATACCAGGGAAAAGTATGTGAAGGCACTGATCCGGGAAATCAGATCATATGAAAATTCTGACGATGCAAGGCGTCCTGTCCGTTCGATTTTTATCGGCGGGGGGACGCCTTCTGTGCTGCATACGGTGCAGATCGGAAGGGTACTGGGGGCGGTGAAAGAAACGTTCGCTGGTTTACATAATTCAGACTGCGACATTTTAAGCGCAGTGGAAAATGATGAATGCACCACTGAAATCACAATGGAACTCAATCCGGGTACAGTCATGCCGGAAGAGTGCAGAGAATTATGTAAACTTGGAATTAACCGGTTCAGCATTGGTTTGCAGTCGACAGATAACGGAGAGCTTCAAAGGCTTGGAAGGATTCATACCTATGAGGAATTCCTGCAAACTTATCATGCGCTGCGGGATGCGGGAGCGCGGAATATCAATATTGATCTGATGGCGGCTTTGCCGGGGCAGACATTGGAAAACTATATGAACAGTTTACATAAAGTTGCGGCGTTGGATCCAGAGCATATTTCTGCGTATAGTCTTATTCTGGAAGAGGGGACTCCTCTTTATGAGAGATATCACGAAGCGGTTGACATAACAATGGATGACGTATCCGATCTAAAGTGGCAGTTGCCGGATGAGGATACTGAGCGTAAGATGTATGAAACGACGGCTGAGGTACTCAGAGAGTACGGATATCAGAGATATGAGATCTCCAACTATGCAAAGCCGGGATATGAATGCAGACACAATCAGGTATACTGGCAGCGGGAGGACTATCTGGGGTTTGGGATCGGCGCTGCTTCCTGCATTGACAACGTGAGGTGGAAGAATACAGATGGTTTACATAAATATATTAGTTTTTTCTTCGCATCTTCCCAGGATCGTGAGATGAGAGAAGGAGTCTGTGAAGAGTATCAAAAAGAAATCCGGGAAGATATTCACCGGCTTTCCATCGAAGAACAGATGGAAGAGACCATGTTTCTCGGTCTCCGACAGACAATGGGGATATCTATTTCGGCATTCGAAAAGAGTTTCGGGAAATCGCTTACGGATGTTTACGGGGATGTAATCGATAAGTATAAGCAGATGGGGATGCTCGGGATAGAGAGAGACCGACTTTTCCTGACGCCGGAAGGCATGATCGTCAGCAACCCGATCTTGGCGGAGTTTCTTTTCTGAAATACCTTGCATTTTCCCCATTCGTTTTATATAATACAATCAATCTTTTTTGATCAAAGAACTTCCGGTTCCGGAAGTGTTTTCCATGTGTTTAAAGATACTAGTACTGTTTTGTTGTCAGAAGTGTATTTTCTGATGCTGGATGTTGGAAACGATTTGTTGTTTAGCAGGGAGTGAGGTAAATTATCAGGAGAACTGTATGGACAGAAATGTAAGTGTTGTAAAAGATACTAATGGTAACAATATTGCAATTATCAATGATATCAGATTCAAGGGCAAACGTTCAGTCAAATGGGACGAGGTAAAGGCATATCTCACGGAATATGTTGGTGAGATGTACACGATAGCTGAAAGCGGGGAAGTGGTTTATATAGGGAAAGATTTACCGGATGAGTATACCGGTTCGGAATATACTTATTCGTTAAAAGGTACGGTTGCAAAAGCAAAGGCAAATGCATCACAAGGGTTAGGATCAATGCTTGAAATAGCAACTGATGGCAGTTTTACGCCGAATCGAAAAGAAAAACATACGATTGATGCGGCAAATGGATGGTATCGTTATGAATCGAGGTTCGCGCTTCCAATCTTTGGTGATAATGGAGAAGTGGATCGGTACAATGTGTTTCATGTCTATATGATAATCAGACATGATTTGAATGGAAAAAAATATTTGTATGATGTCATAAACATAAAAAAAGAAACGAGCAACCCGCTTGGCTGCCAGAAAATCTGACACGTACGGTAAAAAACCCATTTCTCTTTGCAATTATACTAAGTTGCCATGGGTGATTTGTCAATACCGAAATTGAGGATTGTTGAGTATTCTACAAAGTTTTTGGATTACGTATGCATTTATGCCTTGTTAGCGGATTGTGTATTGCATTTTCGGTGGGCACACTATATAATACAATCATTCTTTTTTGATCAAAGAACTTTCGGTTCCGGAAGTGTTTTCCGTGAGTTTAAAGATAATAGAGCTGTTTTATCGGCGGAAGTGTTTTTGTCGATGCTGCATGTTGAATCCTGTGAATTGGGATATCAAAGCA
Source organism: Lachnospiraceae bacterium (assembly GCA_016282215.1). GTDB lineage: Bacteria > Bacillota > Clostridia > Lachnospirales > Lachnospiraceae > RGIG7926. The sequence continues at coordinate 1,600 of JAEEKC010000372.1, read as the reverse complement.
ATGTGAGTTCGGGAAAGGAGACAACATGTATCAATCAGTGATATCCGGCGCGTTTCGCGGCCTGGATAGTTTTTTGGTGCAGGTAGAGGTGGATATTTCGGAAGGCTTGCCCTGCATGGAAATGATCGGGTATCTGGCAAATGAAGTAAAGGAAAGCCGGGACAGGGTGCGCGTCGGGATCAAAAACAGCGGTTTTTCACTGCCAATCAAGCGGGTGACCATCAGCCTGCGTCCGGCAGATATCAGAAAGGATGGCAGCGGTTTTGACCTTCCGGTTGCCCTTGGGATCCTGCTGGCGCTGGATGGGGATGCGCATAGTGACGAGGTTGCAATAGTCAAAGATGATATAGAAAGTGAAAAAGAAAACGATGCAGAGAGCAAGGTCGATAGCGGAGAACGTTTCATCAATTCAACCTTGATCATTGGAGAACTGGGACTGGATGGAGAAGTAAAACCGGTAAAAGGGATATTGCCGATCCTGCTTAAGGCAGCGAAAGCGGGAGTGCGCAGCTGCATTCTGCCGAGGGAAAATGTGTTGGAGGCACAGAATGTCAAGACGATCAGTCTGTATCCGGCAGATACACTAAGACAGGCCTATGAGATCTGTAAGGCTGAACACAGGGATAAATGGCAGTGGTCGGAAGGGGACGATTTTGAAAGTGAGACGAAAGCGGAGGCACAAAATAATCGAAAAACCGAAATCTCAGACCGGCCCGATTTTTCACAGATCTGCGGCCAGCAGCAGGCGAGACGGGCTGCGGAGATCGCGGCGGCAGGTTTTCACAACCTGCTTTTATTCGGACCGCCCGGCAGCGGCAAATCCATGATCGCAGAACGGATCCCGACAATTTTGCCCAGGATGACATACGAAGAGTGTCTGGAAGTGACGCAGATCTATTCAGTCGCGGGGCTTTTGGATGCGAAGACCGGCCTGATCACAGAACGTCCTTATGAGAGACCGCATCACACCATCACACCGGCAGCATTGACCGGGGGCGGGGCACATCCCATGCCCGGTGCTATCACCATGGCACATAAAGGGGTCTTGTTTTTGGATGAATTGCCGGAATTCGGAAGAGAAAAACTGGACCTTCTCAGGCAGCCCTTAGAGGAGAAAAAGATCCGTCTGATCCGCAATCAATATGCCTGTGATTATCAGTGCGATTTTATGTTCGTGGCAGCCATGAACCCCTGTCCCTGCGGATTTTATCCGGACAGGAGAAAGTGTAACTGCAAGGAACACGAGGTGCAAAGATATTTAAAGCGCGTATCGGGGCCAATCCTTGACCGCATGGATATCAGCGTTGAAGTGGGAAAGATCGAATGGGCGCAGCTGACGGACAAGGCCATCGCAGAAAGCAGCGAGGATATCAGAACGAGAGTGACGGCAGCGCAGAATGTGCAGATGACAAGGCAGGGGAAGTTTAACTCGGCGCTGTCGAACGAAGAACTGGATGAATATGCAAAGATGGAAGGGGGTGCCCAGGAATTGCTGGCCTTTGTTTTTGACAAAAAACAGCTCAGCATCCGGGGCTATCAACGCATTCGGAAACTGGCAAGGACCATTGCGGATCTGGAAGGAAAGCCGGTGATCAGCAGG